>JBCBOC010000052.1:0-10998 GCA_039821475.1 Cyanobacteria bacterium J06632_22
ACCGCACCCCCACCGAGCGCGGCGATCCCGCTCAACAGGATAGCTGTCCAAGGGGGGTAGACCCATTCGACGGCGTCGAGGGGCTGGACTCCACCGTCAGTCGCTGTCCCTAGCAGCTCGACGAACGCAATCGCCCTACCCGAAAGCTTGAGCCAAGTGGCAGCAGCTATACTCCATAGAAAGTTTAATCAGGTCAGAAGGTTTGATAGGATCAAAGGCTGCACACCGCAAGGCTATACGCCAGTCCCAGAAAGGAGATTTTTGAACCCATGGCCCAGATGTATTACGACAGCGACGCCAACCTTGACCTGCTGAACGGTAAAACCGTGGCCATTATTGGTTACGGCTCCCAGGGCCATGCCCACGCCCTCAACCTCAAAGATAGCGGCGTCAATGTCGTGGTGGGCCTGTACGAAGGCAGCCGCTCAAAGGCCAAGGCCGAGGCTGAAGGCCTAGATGTAAAGCCCGTGGCCGATGCGGCTGCGGTGGCTGACCTGATTATGATTCTGCTGCCGGACGAAGTGCAGAAGACTGTCTACAAAGAGAGCATCGAGCCCAACCTCAAGGACGGCAATATTCTGGCCTTTGCCCACGGTTTTAACATCAACTTTGCCCAGATCGTGCCCCCCGAAAGCGTTGACGTGGTGATGATTGCGCCCAAGGGCCCTGGTCATCTGGTACGCCGCACCTACGAAGAAGGTCAGGGTGTGCCCTGCCTGTTTGCGGTGTATCAGGATGCGAGTGGTCAGGCGCGAGACCGGGCGATGGCCTATGGCAAGGGCATTGGCGGTGCGCGGGCGGGCATGCTCGAAACGACCTTCCGCGAGGAGACCGAAACGGACCTGTTTGGTGAGCAGGTGGTACTGTGCGGCGGCCTCAGCGAGCTGATCAAGTCGGGCTTTGAGACCCTGGTCGAGGCAGGCTACCAGCCAGAGCTGGCTTACTTTGAGTGCCTACACGAAGTGAAGCTGATTGTAGACCTGGTGGTTGAAGGCGGTCTAGCCAAGATGCGCGACAGCATCTCTAACACGGCAGAGTATGGCGACTACACCCGTGGTCCTCGCATCATCACTGACGAGACCCGTGCCGAAATGCGCAAGGTGCTGAAGGAGATTCAGACGGGGCAGTTTGCTCGTGAGTTTGTGCTCGAGAGTCAGTCTGGCAACGCTGGGTTTAACGCAACTCGCCGCATTGAGGCTGAGCACCCGATTGAGACTGTCGGTAAAGACCTGCGGGCGATGTTTAGCTGGTTGAAAAAGGCGTAGAGAAATCTGAAGCCTTTGTCGGGCAGTCATATTGGCTGCCCGTTTGTTGGGCTATGCTTGTGGGGAACGGCCCGACAAGCATCGGACAGTTCCAATCTCAGGTCAGTATGATTTAAGCAGACTCGACATCGGCAGCGGCTATGGCTCAAATCACTATCGATATTCCTGACGATTTGGCGCAGCAGCTTGCGCCTTATCAGAGCCAGTTTTCTGATCTCTTTACTCGGTTGATTGCAACCACGCTTTTGGGACAGTCTGAGACAGAGACCAATACATCCTCTGTTAATCACTCCAGCAGCTCTAGTACCTATCAAGAAATTCTCGATTTTCTGATTAGCCAGCCAACTTCGCAGCAAATTATCGGCTTTAAGGTGTCAGAATCGTCTCAACTTCGTCTGCAAACGCTACTGCAGAAAAATCGTGATGGGGGCATGACCCCAGTTGAATCTGCGGAGCTTGACATCTATGAGCAGTTGGAGACTTTGATGGGGCTATTAAAGGTTCGAGCCTACAGCACGCTCTCCTCTGCATCTCAAAATTAGCTTGGCCCATGACCGACTACATATCGGTATCTTTGCGCCAGCTTGTAACTCAGAGGGCATCCGGTGCGTGTGAATATTGCCGCCTTCACCAAGCGTTTTCGATTTACACCCATGAGGTGGATCATGCGATTGCGCTTAAGCATGGAGGGCAAACTATCTCAAACAATTTAGTGTTGGCCTGTTTGCCTTGCAACCGCCATAAGGGTTCAGACTTGACCAGTCTTGATCCGTTAACGGGTGAGATTACGCCGTTGTTTAATCCACGCACCCAAGTTTGGTCAACACATTTTCAGTTAGAGGGAGGATGGCTCCAAGGTTTGACGGCTGTTGGGCGGACAACTCTCTTTTTGCTAAAGATCAACGAAACGAGTCGGGTGCAATTACGCCAGGCTTTAGTAAGCCAGGGGCTTTATCCAGAGCTGCCAGAAATTTTTCTCTCTTCTTATGGCGGCACAGAAAAGGATTAAGCTGATCTGTGATTTCAATCCCACGAAACCCTTTAGATAGGCCCATTTCTGGGAGGTCGCAGCTCACTTCTATTTCCTGAAATAACCTGAGTTCGGTTTAAGCCTTGGCATCCAAAGCCCAATCTAGTCGAAGTTGCGGCTTCTTTGGCTGGTGGCAGTAGGCAATCAAACCGCAGATGATGTTGAGCGAGCAGTTGGTGGGACTCCGATGCCTCGAATGCTCAATCTGCGAGATGTTCTTGAGCTGGTCAATCACTGTCTCGATGATGGCCCTCTTGCGAGAGAGCAGCTTGTCACTCAAGCGCATCAATCGATTCTTCATGTTCCGCTTTTGCTTGGCGAAGAATTCGATACCAAACTTCTCCAGCAGCTCAGTGGCCTTTTCTTTCGAGACATAGCCTTTGTCTGCGAAGACCTTGCCGCTCAGGCCACTGAGCAGGTCAATCAATGGCTTGCGGTCATCTACATTGCCAGGGGTAACGGCGATGTTGAGCAGTTCGCCGCACTCATTGACCACCAGATGCAACTTAAAGCCATAGAACCAACCAACGGAGGTCTTACCCCGAGCTGCGATGCCCTT
Organism: Cyanobacteria bacterium J06632_22; assembly: GCA_039821475.1. GTDB lineage: Bacteria > Cyanobacteriota > Cyanobacteriia > Phormidesmidales > Phormidesmidaceae > CAWUKV01. The sequence goes on from JBCBOC010000052.1 coordinate 2,855, forward strand.
GAACACCTTGTGGTTACTGATGCGCCGGTTGTGGCAGACCTTGAGGCTAGTGGCATCGACGAAGCCGATGCCTGTACAACGCCCAAAGCAGTGTTTGAGGTAGCAGCACAGCGGTAGCAAGCAACTAGGCATCCACTCGACGAATCGCTGGTAGCTTACAAGTTGTGGGAAAGCACCACGCCAGTGTTCACAGACCTGCTTGAGGTAGTAGTGCTTGAAGGTACGGTAGTGACTTTGGTGGAAACCAATCAAGATTGTCATCTGTTCACTCAAGCACAGCGACCGTTGCCGCTGGCGCGTCTTCAGACCGTTACTGAGCAACTGACGTTGCCAGAGCGGTTCGAAGGTTTGGCAAAAGTCATCGACGTGGCAGAAGAGTTCTTCTAAGCTGGACATGGTTTGAGGACAGGGACTGGTGGTTTAGTAATTCCAGACTACCTGTCCTCCTTTTTTATTGACTGACTTATCCCGAACTGACGTTAAGGACAGTGTAATAGTGCGGAAGCTTTTATTCTGGAACCCCTCGACGCAGTCGAAGGGGTTTACCATCCCTTCGACTGCGATAGTCTCTACGAGATCCGTTAGGACCTTCAGTACCGCTATCCGACTTGGCATATAGCGAAATAGCGTTGTCGCCTTCTCCTAACGGATCTGGCGGCTGCTATACAAGATTTCCGTAGAAGATTTTCGATGGCAACACGGCAATAACAACACAACAGGAGTTCCCGCTATGGGAGTATCTGTAACGCCACCCCCTTTAGTAGGGATAGGTAACCGAGTTGTCCTACACATCCGGAGAAGGGGGCGCAGGGACAGGTGACGTTGCGTCCAAGTGGCCCACTAACGGTGGAACGCTTTCGTCAACCGGAGGCTGATGGCTAAGCGGCCCCACCAGCGGCTCACTATAGGGCCCAATGGCACCATTATTCGATTCTGAACCCGGCAGCGACTCTATCGGTCCCCGGTCTGGTTCGGAGCTCGAACCTGCTCCCATCGGCAAAGCTGAGGGCTCATCTCCGTCAAGGGACAATGGCTGCCCATTACGGATAGGTTCAAACTCTTTATGGGGAGACTGTTTTGGTCCCCAATCATTGAGCTTCGGCAATGAGGGCTCAACACGTGCAGGATTATCCACCGGATGCGGCGACAAATCTGTTTCAGCTGGCGCCTCAGGCCAAGAATCTGGGGTCGAGGAACGGCGCTGCACACCAGCATCAGCCCCCGTCGGCGCCACTAAGGCCTCATTTTCAGCAGCAGGCGCAATAAAGTTATCTTCGAAAACACCGTCTTCAGAGAGTGGTTCCAAAACTGGCGTATCCCAGGGTGAGTCAGGCTCATCACTATGGTTAAGGGGGCTCTCGTCATCCCAAGGAGATATCTCGAATTCGGTCTCTGATCCAAGCCCCGAGCCATTATTTAGACCATTATCTGGCCATCCTTCAGACACTGCCGGCTGAGGCTCAGGCGAAACTGGGACTGTCTTCTCAGGCAGTGGTGCTAACGGCCAAGCGTCAGTAGAACGACCTTGTTCAGGGCGCTCAAACAGCGTTGGGGTTGACTCAGAGGGTTCTATCTCCCCCCCGAGGGAGGGGGTTTCATCAAATTCGGGCAAAGGTTTTGCTGTTGGCGTCGCACGAACCGTCAGCACGGCCGGAAAGCTTAGCGGCTGCTCTAACTGCGCCGACGCTCGACGGATAGTTTGCAGAATAGCCTCCCCTTGTTCACCAGTAGCGGCCATGGGGCGAGCCCGACGCACGGCCACCGGCAAAAATTCTACTTTCATCTGCTGAGGCTTTAGCGACACTCGAAGTGCCGCCGTTTCCCGGTCTTCCAGTGGCGCATCGGCAAAGATGAAATCTCCTAGGGCATAGACAATGGCCCGCCCTTTATAAACTTCGGCCCCTTGCAGCTGCTGTGGATGGTAACCCACCACTAGATCCGCCCCAGCATCCACCGCTCGACGGGAAAGCTCCACCTGCTCTGAAGTTGGTTCAACACCCAGGTCTTCCTCTACCCAGCGGTAATTAACCACGACCCAATCAACGGCATCTCGAATGGCAGCGATGTCTTCGACAATGGCTTGGCGAGTCGGTTGATTCGTCCCGGCCTGTTTTGCAGTGGCGGGAATCGCCGGATCAGCATGGTAGCTCAAGTAGGCAATCCGCTGTCCCTTAACATCCAGAATTTCGGGACGACGGGCCTCTCTCTGATCGCGCCCTGCCCCGACGCGATAGATACCGGCCTGATCCAGCGTCGTCAAGGTTTCGAGTAGGCCCTGCTCACCTAACTCCATCGTGCGATCGCCCGCCAACCCCACGATATCAACGCCGCCTCGACGAAGGGCTGCAACAGCATCCCTTCGAGTACGACGATAATAGTCTTCCTGAATTGAGGTCCCTGCCGTAGCTAACGGATTGCCGAGATTGACCATGGAAACATCGGCTTGGGGATAGGTTGGTAACCCCTGAAGCAACTGGTCTGCCGTATCGGGCGCAGATAAGTCAACGTTCCCCAAGGTCACTTCACCACCAAACATCAGAGTGACCGTTGGATCGTTAGGGTCACTGACCTGGTCATGGGGCATAACTGCCACCGGCTCTAAAGCCGCTTGGATACTATTGGCTCGAGGTTGCCTCGATTGCGCAGCGGCCAACGAAGTCTCTGCTGTTTGGGTGTAGGCCACCGAAGTGCCTTGAACCGGATCTGCGGTCTGCGGCCGATCGTTAGGTATCCCTAGATTCGGTAGACTAGGACTCCGGGACATCATCACTTCCGTCAGACAGCCTGCAACGAACGCCGCTGCGACAGAACCCGATAGCAGCGCCGCCCGTACTATTTTGAACTGCCGGTCCACAGCACTTCGCGAACGGCGCATCGCGCGATGGGCTGACCGACGCAGGGGTTGACGATGACTCACCGTTGGGGCCGTCTGCGAAGAACGCCGGGCCGCTGGTTGCACCGCCGCGTTAGCCACAGCATTATTAGCAGAGTTACGAGCTGACTGACTGACCGATCGGCGCAGTCGAATACGACGCTGCCAAACCACATGGGTCTGACCAACGGGTCGCGCCATAATATGAACCCCTTCGATCAACTCTGACTGTAGCTGCCAGAGGCGACTACACAGTAGCCGAATCAGCCGCTCTTTGTTGGGAGGGCGTTTAAACTCTAGAACAATCTGTAGACACCCAGGCCGCGAATCGGGCTTAATTTGAGCATAAATACTGTAAGGAACTAGCGGCTGATTGACCCAAAGGGCAATAGCCTGAAAGTAGCCCGATGCCGCAAATTGCTTGACTTGCGCCATCGGCGGCCAAGAGGACTGAACGTCAGGGGACTGAGAATCAAAAGTGGCGCTGACCATGTTCGCTGATGAGAAATCGTGACCAGACCCAAAGGATCTAGATCACTGTCGCTTAGTACGATGCAGCCTACCCTGTCTGGGCCAAAATCCTTCATTCCAGATAGGGGGTCGCCCTCCTTACGCAGGCCTATTCAGACGACACGTCGCTGTTAACCCCCTCACCGGGATCAACCGTCTCCGAAGTCGGCGAAATTTCATCTGAGTCCGTCTGAGGCGATTGGGCTGGAACAATCTCGCTATCGATCACCTGATAAATCGTCTGTGACAGGCGGCGAATCAGCTCGCGGGCACGGCCATCATTCTCGGGGCGTGCCACTAGCGCAGCCACGGCATAGCGTTTGCCATTGGGCAAATCGACCAATGCAACATCCCCTAAGAGTGTGCCGATATCACCGGTTTTGTTGTACACCAGGGCGCCATCCGCCACCCCTGAGGCCAGCAGATTTTTGTTATAGGTGCGCTGCAAAATGTTAAAGATGCGATCTCGCGATCGCAGCGTAAGCTGTTCCCCACGATGCAACAACGCCATCATCTTGACCAAATCCCGAGGACTCGTGGTGTTAGTCCCCTCTAGGTCAGGCAATGGATTATTTAACACCGTACTGGTCAGCCCCCAGTCCGCAAAGCGCGCATTCAGAGCGTCGTTCCCCCCCAGCAAATCGATCACCATATTCGTTGCCGTATTGTCGCTGTTAATGATCATTTGGGTGGCCACTTCCAGCACAGTGTATTGGATATCCAGCGATTGATTTTGCATATCGCCTGACCCCCCAGCCACCTGCTCTGGCTGAACTCGCATAGTTTGCTCCAGGCTGATACGACCCGCATCGACCTCCTCAAACAGCGCCACCAGAATCGGTAACTTAATGGTGCTTGCGGCGGGAACCGTCTGCTGGCCATCTAGGTTGACATAGGCCCCTGTATCAAGATCAACCCAAAATAAGCTGGGGGATAGCCCCGGCGTCAACTCTGGAATGTCAGCGAGTGCGGCCTTCAGCGGCCCCAGTTCACGCGTTAACCCTAGGGTGTTGGCAACGGATTCCCCCCCATCGGCAACAATGACCGATTCGGTTTGCGCGGCAGTAGGACCGCTGGTTGGGCTACCCGGCCGAGTATCCGCCGGGGTTAGCACCGACAGGAGCGTACCCGTCAGCGCTGCGACCCCCACGCCGATAATCAAAATTCGCACACCCCACACCAGGGGACGGGGACCTAGGGGGGGTTGGGGCAGTTGCTGAGCCGTCGCCCTAGGCGGCCAAGCGGATGTCTGACGTCGATTAGCCCGTCGCGAGGATCGCAACGGGCGACGAGACGCCGCCCCCTGAGCCTCAGCCCCATTAGGTGAAGCAAACACAGGGGTCTTTGCCAGATGATCCCGAGGGCGCAGGCTCCTGGGTTCGGCGCTCACACCCCGACTACTCGAACGGTTCCGTCGATTAGTCAACAGCTGCGCGAGCCAGGAAGATCGACGCCGTCGCCGTGGCCGTGGCGTAACATCCGAACCAGCCGTTGTCCGACTCATGCGGCGGGCGGATTGGCCAGGCGATTGAGAACTGGAAGAGGAGGAGTAGGGCGAATCAGGCATAGGATTTTCGGCGATTTTTCGACGGCTCACAGGAAAATAATAGAGTGCTGGGATTTTAAGGATAGAATGCTGGGATTTTAAGGATAGAGTGCTGGGATTTTAGAGTGAGAGACCTTAACTCGGGTCTGAACGGAAACGTGAAGCTGGATCGATGTCAGTTTCAATATTGGGAATGGGCTGTGCCAGTGCCCACTCTAGCTGGCGCAGCATACCGCGCAACAAGGCCAGCTCTGCCGTCGTGGGCATCGTTCGGTGTAATAACTGACGAAGTTTGCGCATGCGACTGGGTGCAGTATGCGGATAAAGGTAGCCGATTTTGAGCAGAACCGACTCGAGATGCGCGTGGTAACGTTCAAGGTCGTCAAGGCTAGCAGGCCGTTCAGCGGGAGATAGGGATGGCCCTGGATTCGTCACCGAGTCAGCCGATAGGCCCACTGGAATACTGGATGGTGTACCAGAAGTAGCGCCGTTTGGCAATGCATTTGGCAATGTTTGAACAGCAGGCACTGTCGCAACGCGCGAAGTAACGCCCCGCTTTAGCCGAGCTAGCTCGTAGCAGCATACCGCCACAGCCTGGGCCAAGTTGAGTGACGGATAGCCCGCGTCGGTAGGGACTTTAACAAAACGCTGGGCCTGACAAAGCTCGTCATTGTTGAGGCCCCTAGATTCTGGACCGAAGACAAGCGCGGTTTGAGTAAACCTCGGATCGAGCAAGTGGGGGAACTCAGTTTCGGGCAAGCTCAAGGGATTGCTCAGATCGCGTTCGCGAGCCGTGGTCGCAATGGCCAGCTCACAACCCACTAGCGCTGCCGCTAGGGAGTCCACACGTTGAGCCGCGAATAGGAGCTCTTTGGCATGGACAGCCATCTGCTGAGCCTGCTCACCGAACGCATCACATTGAGGATTGACCAAGACGAGTTGCTGCAAGCCAAAATTCTTCATGACCCGTGCCGCAGACCCAATATTCAGAGGCCCCTCGGGTTCCACTAGAATCACCCGAACATGTGCTAAATCAACCATGCAGCTCCCTTTGCCATTCGCTTGTCACGTCTATCCCCGAAGCCTGAACGCGTTGTACCGTAGGGTAAATCGCCCTACACTGTGGACCAGTGCCACCATAAGATTCTGAGCATACCCAGCCTGCATACAACAGGTCGTATCTTGCCCCCTTGCCCTCATCCCCCTTAGCCGCCTTCAGAACTGTCGTTTGCCCTAGCGCACCTAATGGTTTCAGGCTAGACATGATGGTTTCAGGCTAGACATGATGGTTTCAGGCTAGACGTGGCTTAGCATAGCAACCTGCAGTGTTAACGCCGTTTTTATTGCCGCTGCCTAATATAGCAATCCAAGCCCAGCTTAGGCCGCCCCCTGCAACCTATCCCCCTGCTGATTGAACCCTGGAGCGTTCTCGTGTGGGTCCCTTGGGGCAGCCAGTGTGTTAGGCCTCTCAGGGACACCATTCCTCCCTCACCACAACCGTTAAACCTATGGCACGCTCAAAATCTGATTTGCCCAGCAAAATGTGTCCGGTTTGCCAACGTCCTTTCACTTGGCGAAAGAAGTGGGCAAAGTGCTGGGATGAGGTGAAATATTGCTCTGACCGCTGTCGACGCCGTCGACAGCAAGCATCAGCTCAAGACGGCAATTAGTTCCAGACAGTGTCCCCGTTATCTCCACCTTTTTCACCCACTGTGCAACCTAAACTCATTATCCATGGCGGTGCTGGCGGCGCACTCCAGCATCCCGAAGCGGCTAACACTATCCGCCAAGCCCTACGAGCCATCGTGCAACAGACCTATGCTCGACTTCAGGCGGGCGATGCCGCTAGCGTTGTGGCCTGCTATGGCGCCAGACAACTGGAGTCCCACCCGCTGTTCAACGCAGGCTATGGATCAGTCCTACAAACCGATGGACAAATCCGGATGAGCGCGGCGTTGATGAACGGCAGCACCCAAACCTTCAGCGGCATTATCAATGTTTCGAAGGTGGAGCATCCCATCGATATGGCGGCAGGGCTACAGACAGAGACCGATCGCGTGCTCTCGGACCACGGCGCCACGGAACGGGCTCGAGAGCTCCAGCTGCCGCTCTTTGATCCAATTACCGATCTGCGATTGCAGGAATGGTTGAGCGCGCGGCAGGGCAACTTTTCATCGACTTCGGCAACGGTCGTTGCTGAAGCCATGGAACAGCCAGAACCTGAACAACCTGTAAAGCCCCTAAACGACAATGCTCGACGGGGCACCGTAGGCATTGTGGTGCGCGATCAGCAGGGCTGCATTGCCACAGCCACCTCAACTGGAGGAAAGGGGTTAGAGCGGATTGGCCGGGTTAGCGACTCTGCCATGCCAGCGGGCACCTATGCTACAGCTGTGGCTGGCGTGAGCTGCACAGGCATTGGCGAAGATATTATCGACCAATGCCTAGCGGCTCGGCTGGTGGTACGGGTTACCGATGGGCTCACCCTAGCGGCAGCCCTGAACAAGTCTTTTAGCGAAGGCGCTGAACAACAACGGGACTTTGGTGCGATCGCAATTGACCACACTGGCACCATTGGCTGGGGCAAGACCAGCGATGTCCTGTTGGCGGCCTATCACACCGGCGAACACATCGGCGATACCCTCGCCTTACCCCTTGGGCTGCAGACCGGCTGCGTCAATGTATAAAGGGGATAAATAGAAATCGTGTGCAACTTAACAACAAAATTTGATGTACGGAGTTTCCATATAGCGCTCGCCATATAGCGCCCGCCACTTTGCTTCTAAGAAAATGGCCCAATAGGCGTATTTTCTTCCAGGGTTAACCCAGCGCACCGTGTTGGGCCAAGCGCTTAGGACAGTTCTGGCTGTGAAACCCTGGGTATGGTCGCCCAGTGGCCCGCAACCGCGCACACACGTTTGTGGCGGTTGTTATATCTGGTAGCAGCCCCCGGAACAAACTTAGCCTCTGCCAAAACGATTGAGGTCTCAAAGAAAAAGTATCGCTTCTGTCACTTTGCCTGAGCCTCTGCAGGTGGCTGTCCCTTAAGCACAGCGGACTCCATGACTCGCAATCCAGCTCAATCTTTTCGCAGGTTGCGATGAAACAGCCTCATCCTCACCTACTCAGTTAAATCATTTCTCTAGCATTCTGAAAGCCATTCGGGGGTTCTGAGCAGGGCTATCAAGGGAAAGGCTCTAACATGACGTCCAGATC
>JBCBOC010000162.1:0-7219 GCA_039821475.1 Cyanobacteria bacterium J06632_22
GCTTCAAGACTGTTGAACGGCTCGAAGCTTTAGCTGTTGCTGCGGGCACTATAGGCCTGCCCTCATGGAATTAGGCATTAGACATTAGCTCAGGTTTAGAACAGTTGCTTTTTCTAAAAAGAGTGACGGATATTGCGCAGACGAATGGGTCTACCCACCCTTCGACGGCTATATCAACCTGAACGCGGTTTACAAGCATCACCTGCGATCTGTGAGATCGCACAACAGTCGATTCAACCTCACGAGACTTTAGAGCCAGCAGCCTAACGCTCTGGAACGCTGTTTTCATTCCCCCCATCGCGTTGCTGTCGACAGCCGTAACAGTGCGAAAAATTGCTGAATAGCAGTCCAACGGGTGGTTATCGACAGCCTTCTGGCCAATGTCTCTATTCAAATAAAAGTCTTTTTTAGATCTCAACAATGACTCATACGATGCTGCGCCGATCCATTATGGGCTTCGGCACAATTGCGCTTGCCATGAGCACTTGGGGAGACGCTGCGGTTGCAGTCGATTTCTCCTTTCGTGGCAGCTTTGTTCAGGATGACGACATCCAGCTGTTTGACTTTAGCGTCGGGGCCTTTTCCGACGTTACCCTAAGAAGCTACTCCTATGCAGGCGGCGTTCAGGCCGATGGAACGCAGATCGCGGCAGGTGGCTTCGACCCCATTTTGACGCTATTTGACGCGGCGGGGAATTTGATCGCCAATAATGACGATGGCCCAGAGAGTGCCGTGCCCAAAGATGCCAATACTGGCTACGGGTTTGATGTTTTTCTCGAAGCAGCGCTCAACCCCGGTGACTATACTGTTGCGATTACCCAGTATGGCAATGCGGCTCGGGGCAATACGCTCTCGGCCGGGTTTCGACGAGCAGGTGAGGGAAACTTCACCACAGCGCTATGTAACACATCCGTTCCGTTTTATGACACGGGCTACAGCAGCTGCACGCCTCGAACGAATGCCTGGGCCTTTGACATTCTCAATGTCAGTAATGCAGCCGTCGTAGATGCTGTTGTAGATCCAGCAGCGGCTCCAGTCTTAGATCCGGTCGTCAATGTCCTAGCGGTTACCCCAGTCGCCCCGACAGCAGCCATGGTCCCCACTGCGGCAATTGCCCCCTCGGCCGCTGCAACAAACGGCGAGACAGTGCCGGAACCCGCTTCTGCGACGGCCCTAGGACTGATGGCGGCGCTGGGCTACGTGACCCGCAAACGGAGGTGTCCTGCTCGGTCAGGGTGCCGTTAGCGCCCAAATTTTAGCGCTCAAGGTTTGACCATCGCCCTGTGCAACAGTTTGCCCTGATAGGTGTAGCCCGGACTGATCACCTCTACCGGTTCACCGGGCTGGGCTGTTCCCTGTTTGAGCTGGTGACGCTGGGGGTCGTAGGGCACGGTGGTGCCGACCGGTGCGATCGCACTAACCCCCCAGCTTTCCACCAGACGCATCACCGGATCCACAAATTTCACCACCTTAGCGGCTGGCAAGCTGTCATTCTGCTGCGCCCGATGGACAATAGTGGGCCACTGCACCAGCCAACTTTCAAGTCGGTCTAAGGCTTCGCTTTGCAGAGATTGGCGGGCAGTTTCCGTTACTGTCTCCAGCTGGGCCTGGAGTCGGCCATATTCTTTTCGAAGGGCAGCAGCCTCCGACGCGGACGCTGAGGGGCTGTCAGCGGCTGCGCGTACTACGGTTTCTCGAGCAGCAGCAGCTTCCGAGTCCGCGGCGTCTTCTGCGGCATCTATTGAAAACGCTGTTATCAGGTCAGCTAAAGAGAGGTTTAGCGCCGCCGCCATGGGCGCTAACGCCGACATCCGCATCTGCCGCATCTTACCCTGTCGCAGTTGCTGCACCTGCCAGCGGGATACACCAGCCTGGTCGGCCAAGGCACGGTAGCTGGCAATATTAGCCCGTTTCATCAGTGTCTGCAGCGTTTCAGTCATCTCCGCCATGGTCAGAGAAAGTTGCTAAACAGCCCAAACGAACATCGTCAAAAGCTTCGGTCAGTCGGCATATAGGGCCTGTCCCGCGCCATCAAATAAATGCACCTTCTCGGGCATTAACGATAGGTGACAGGTCTCGCCCGGCTGAGGATAGGTTTCATCCGCCAAGCGAACCTGCAACGGCTGTCCAGCCAGGTCCACACTCAGATAAGTTTCACTGCCCAGTGCCTCAGCCCGCAAAACCTGCACCGGCAAGTTCTTGGGCGCAGGCAAGCTCACCCGCAAATGCTCGGGTCGAATACCCAGCGTCAGCGTTTGCCCCGCATGCTGGGCCAGCACCCGTTCCCACGCCCCAGGCAGCGTCAGTCGAAACTGCGGGTGAGTCACCACCAATGGGGGCTGGACCTGCACAGGCAAAAAGTTCATAGGGGGCGACCCGATAAACGTGGCCACAAACAGATTGGCCGGACGATGGTAAAGCTCTAGGGGGGCCGCCACCTGCTGAATCTCTCCCTGGTTCATCACCGCAATGCGATCGCCCATGGTCATGGCTTCCACCTGATCGTGGGTGACATAAATGGTGGTGGTGCCTAACTGCCGCTGCAAGTTAACAATTTGGCCCCGCGTTTCCGTTCGCAGCTTGGCATCCAGGTTCGACAACGGCTCATCCATTAAAAATACCGCCGGATTTCGCGCCATCGCTCGCCCCAGGGCTACTCGCTGCTTTTGCCCCCCAGACAGTTGCCGCGGCAGCCGTCCCAGCAAGGTCTCAATCTGCAGGCTCTGGGCCACTTGTAGCACCCGTGTTCGGATCGCTTGTTCACGCTTGGGCCAGTACTGTAGCCCCCGAGGCAGCCGTCGCGTGGCCGCAAACACTGCCGACTCCCAAGCCGCACTGGGGGGCAAATCGCCGGGGGTCCGGCGCAGCCCAAAGGCCAAATTGTCATATACGTTTAGATGTGGGTACAGCGCATAGCTTTGAAACACCATGGCGATATCCCGCTGTTTGGGCGGCAGGTCATTCACCCGCTGCTCACCCACGGAGATATTGCCCCCGGTTAAACGCTCTAGACCCGAAATCACCCGCAGTAGGGTGCTTTTGCCACAGCCCGACGGCCCCACCAGCACCATAAACTCGCCGTCTTGAATGTGTAGATTGATGCGGCGCAGGACCGCCAATTGAGGCGAGCCGTCTCCTGGAGTCCCCTGTTCTGAAGCGCCCTGACCAGAAGCGCCAGCGACCGCTGGCGTGCCCGCCACAGGTGCGGCCCCATCGCGCTGACGCGGAAAGGTCTTGTAGATGTTTTCAAGTAAAACCTGGGCCACGGCGGTCGATGTCGAAATTAAACAGACTTAAACATAGTAGGGTGCTTTGGTTCTTTCCATACTGTCCAGATCCAAGCCATACTGTCCAGATCCAAGCTATAGCCGTCAAAGGGTAGGGATTGGCCGCCGCAGGGTTAGTCGCCCCCGTTGACGGCGTTTAAGAGCTCCAGCGTTAAGGACATCATCACCAGGCCCGCCCCCTAACGACACGACGAACGCAATCGGTTTCACACCCGTGTCTTGTCCTGGGCTAGCCGCTCGGCGGCACGGTTCTCCAGTTCTCTTTCATAGGACCGTTTTAGCGAGCTGATGTAGTATTCCATGTTGTGGTCGGCCAGTAGATCAATACCGGATTCAAACAGTCCCTTGCAAAGGCCCACGGCCGAGTCCCACAGGCGATTGGCCAGCCGGTAGTCCAGCATCAGCAACCCCTTAGAATTGAAATATTTTGCCGACCCCAGATGCGTATAAAATCGCAGCGGACTCAAAGGAGAGAACGGCGGTGGCAGGTGCGGCACCACGTCATTGTTGTTAATAAACCGAAAGATGCGGCCATCGAGCCGTTTACTGAGCTGACGGGAAAATTGCCAGTCGCCAACCCGAGGCTGCCCAAAGGTATAGACTCCCATCACCTCAATACCGTTCTCGTTTAACGAGGCGGCAGCCATAGAGGCCAAGGCCCCTCCCAGGCTATGCCCAGTAATCAACAGAGGCGGCAGCGGTTTACCCTGGGCTGCGGTCTGCTGTTTCCATTTACCGAGCTGATCGAGGACAGCCCGCTCAATGCTGGCCCAGGCCACAAAAAATCCGGAATGCACGCGTCCCTTATAGGTGGATAGGGTGGTAATACCGGCCTTACGAATGGTAAATTCTCTCAGCTTCGTACTGATGTTGGTATACCAGTCGCGGGTCTCCTGGCTGCCACGAAAGGCTAGCACCATATACTCATCGGTGCGAAACATAAAGGCTTGGGTGTCTTGCCCTCGGTTGTTGAAATAGCGAAAATCGTCTTTGATGCTAATCCCCCAACGCTTGGAGATTTCGGCAACGTACTGTTTACCGTAGTAGATCAGGTAGGACGATTTGGCCAGCATGAGGGCCAAGCGTGTGCTGTATTGGTGCGGCTTTTTAATGCCTTTCAGGTCATCGTCACGAAAGGGGGAGGGCAGAATTCGATAACCGTAACGCTCAAATAGCCTTTGCACCCCCATAAACCCATAGTTGTGAACGTAGTTATAGAGCTGGTCATAGAACTTTGAGGCGCTACCGCGTCGGTATTTCGGATCAGAGATCAGACGAATCCAATAGATCAGCCAAGGGGCCAGCTCTTGCTTGGTGACAGCCTTTGAATCTAGTAAATAGCCAAAATGTTCAAGCCCGTTGAGCATTTTATTAAACCAGTCCCGCAGCTCGGTTTCAATTTGATACTGCTGCAGCGCATGGGCATCTGGCGCTTGCTTTCGTCCAGGCCCCGCCATGTCCAGTGCCTTTTTCTTACGCACGCGGTCCTCATGGCTGGCCAGTGCCTGAATCAGGAGTTCGTTGGTTACCTGAAAGGTAACGGGCACGTCCCCCGTCTGAATTGGGTAGTCTCGATATTCTTCAAAGTCGAGAATCTTGAGCGCGTTACGAATCTCAGGGCTGTGCTCAAATTCTTGAACCACCTGCCGTAGGTACGCCAGGCGCTGCCAGCGGTGCTGTCGGGTGTACTGATAAACCCCATAGGTCAGGGCCAAAGCACTGAGTAAAAACGCCCCGGCAAAGACCTCTTGCGATCGCAAAAATCGTCCCCGGGCGACCTCTAGGGGTGTCGCCTCCAAAGACGGACTCAATAGCTCTAGCGGCTGCACCGGCAGCTCCACCCCCGATAGCTCCTGCGGCTGGGCTGGCAGGCTAACCTGGGCGTACAACCGTGGTCTGAGCTCTGTTTCGTTGACCTGCGCCTCGGCAGACGCCGCGCCCCAAAGGGCCGTTGTTATTGTTGTTACTAAAGCTAGGGGCGCGACCAGGGGCACGGTACGCCGTAGCCAAAAGGACCGAACTGGAACGGGGGCAGCAAACCAGGGCATTGTCTACACTGCTATAGATGAACCGTCTTGATGCTACCTGAGAAGGCCGCCCCAGCTCGGGAATCCCCCATGAAGATTAATTTTCCAGCCCGCTGGCCCGAGACAACAACGGCTGCGATCGCACTGCAAAACCAGCTCCGCACCCAGGTCAGCACCACAGACCATCTAGGCCCTGTCCACACCGTCGCAGGCGTAGACGCAGGCTTCGAGCAAAACGGCACCGTCACCCGTGCTGCCGTTGTCGTCCTCAGCTATCCTGACCTGGCTCTACTGGAATACACCCTGGCCCTCCGGCCCACATCCTTCCCCTACGTACCCGGCCTGCTCTCCTTTCGCGAAGTGCCCGCCGTGTTAGACGCCCTGGCGCAGCTCCAAACCGAGCCAGACCTGATCCTCTGTGACGGTCAGGGGGTGGCCCACCCTCGCCGCCTCGGCATCGCCTGCCATCTGGGCCTGCTGGTGGATTGCCCCACAATTGGCGTGGCCAAGTCTCGTCTAATTGGCACCCACGAAGACCTGCCGACAGAAAAGGGGCATTGGGTACCGCTGATGGACACAGGAGAACAGATCGGTGCCGTACTCCGTAGCCGCACCGGTACTCAGCCCCTTTACATTTCCCCTGGCCACCGCATTAGCCTAAAGACAGCCCTGGATTACGTGCTGGCCTGCACCCCAAAATATCGCCTGCCCGAGACGACCAGACTAGCGGACCGGTTGGCGTCACAGCGGGGACCGATGCCCCCAGCGAAGCTGATGGGCCAAGACACAGGAGAGGAACAGATGAGACTGTTTTAGCCTACTCCGCCTCTACCACCGTCACCGTATATCGTGCATAGTCTTTCGGCAACGATTGAATCGTGCGTACGGGCCGCGTCTCGCCGGGTAAGATCGGCGCGTCATCGCCATAGACCACTAGCACGTCATTTTCGCCAATGGGCGTGTCGCGATCGTTGAAAAATTTCATGTGCAGCTTCAATTGCTGAATGGCCACTTCGCCCGTGTTAGTAAAGGCATACACCGCATCGTGGTAAGCAGAGCTGCTGTATTGGTCAAACTGATCCCGGCGGGCGGTCATCTCCAGATCCATATTGGACGGTGGAATCAGATCCCAATCGTAGTCAACCTTAGGAGACGCCTCGTAGCTGGCTGGGGCCGGCAGCTGATCGCGGGTGGTCACCGTCAATCGAATCGCCGCCAGGTTAGGATTCATCTCTTCAATCAAATATACCGGATACGTATCGCCCGGCCGCAGCGGTGCGTCGCTGTCCCGCAGCACCGCTGAACTCTCTTCTAAAATCACCCCACCCGACGCGTCTAAATACTCCACCTTGAGGTTCAAGGACACGAGCTCAGTCTGGCCTTGGTTGAGCAGCACCCCTTGCAACTTGTAAAACGAGCGCTCTTCATAGTTACTCAGCCGAGACAAACGGGGATCGATCACCAGGGTGCCGTCTTCAAATTGCAGCGGAATATCCACCTCGGCTTGGGTCGAGGCGCTATCCCCAAAGTCCGCCACAGGCGTTGCCGCCGAGGTCTCTAATGGGATTGCCTCGGAAGTTTCCGGTCCGGGCGACTCACTTTGCCGCGGCAGGTTGATGGCGCCCAGCAGCCCCAGCCCCACCATTCCGGCACCGACGGCTACCCCTAGGACCAGCGTCTTACCCCTAAAGGCAAAACTGTGTTTGGGGCTGGGTAGAGACTGCCCAGCAATTGTCAGCACTTTTAGGTCGTTAGGCCGCAGTTTGGCGCACTGCCGAGCCAGGGCCATCGCTCGCTGGCGAACGGCTTCGTCACCCTGATCCTGGTAGCGGCCCGAGAGCGCCAAACTGCGGCCTAACGACCTAAAAGTGCTGACAATTGCTGGGCAGTCTCTACCCAGCCCCA
>JBCBOC010000087.1:0-9311 GCA_039821475.1 Cyanobacteria bacterium J06632_22
ACCGGCACATACAGTGCGGATGGCAGCATTCTTGCGCCAGCGCTAGTAGAAACCGTTAGCGATCAGGGGTTAAGTCCCTTATTTGGGGTGGGCGGAGCGGCCATTACCTTTGCCTTAACCACCGAAGGAGACATTCCAGCAAAGGGGGTTGAAGTTGTTATCAACTCGGACGTTAACCTAGCAGACTATCTGTTTACGGCTGATCCCTTTGTACGGGGTGCAGAAGTGCTCGGGCCAGCCTTAGATGCCGATGGCAACCCGTCCGGCATTCGCTTCAACGTCACTCAACCTACGGCGCTGTTTAACATCAATTTATTTGACAAGCCCGTACCCGAGACCGATGGGCCTGAGCAGATTACCTTCACCTTAGAAAGCGGTGATGCCAATATCAGCTCCACCAGTGGCAAATCCACAATTACAGTCTATGACACGGTCGCAGATGTACCCACCACCGCTACGGACGAGTTAACTGTAGGACTATCGGTGGAGAACGGTACCTTGGTTGAGGCCGATGGCAATGAGGCCATCTTGACTTTTACCCTCAGCGAACCGCCTCCGGCTGACGGGTTATTGGTCTACGTCAATTTGGCAGCGAAAACAGCAGGAATATCTGACGGATTCGGGCAAACCTTTGGACTGCTAGGCCAGTTTGATGTATTCAATGCCAACATCACCGGTGGTGCCTTCCCCATTCCCGATTTTGCCTCCAGCGGCTTTTACTTCAATATCACGGAGCAAACCGCCACTATTGATATTGCCGCATTTGCCGATGAAGCAGTGGAAGGGGTGCAGGCATTTCAGGTGAGTCTGGCAGGCAGTGCCGACTACCAGGTGGATCCTGCTGCCGGTGCCGTGACGGTTACTTTGGCCGATACGGCTGACTCTCTGCCGCAGATCAACCTGAGCAGCGAACCAACCGTCCTGGTAGAGTCGGAACAGACGGCCTCGGTTCACACCTTTACCCTGAGCACGCCTCCGCCACCAGAAGGATTGCAGGTGTCAGTAACGGCAGATGGGCTAGATGAGTTTGATCTCAGTGCCATTGAGACCACCGGAATTACGGGAGACATCAGCGTTGCAGAGAGTGACCCCTCGCAGCTGGTCTTTACCGTGACTGAAGATATTGCCACCATTACCCTA
This sequence comes from Cyanobacteria bacterium J06632_22, assembly GCA_039821475.1. GTDB lineage: Bacteria > Cyanobacteriota > Cyanobacteriia > Phormidesmidales > Phormidesmidaceae > CAWUKV01. The sequence goes on from JBCBOC010000087.1 coordinate 1,141, forward strand.
CCCGTTGCCAACGATGGCGAGGCAGAAGGGTTAGAAACAGCCACTTTTACCCTCAATCCCAGCGATGAGTATCAAATCGATGACATGGCGTCGTCGGTCAGCTTTCAGATTGTCGATACTTCAGCTGAGGTGCCACCCTCACCCATTGAAGTTGAGGTGAATGATTCACTGGACACGGCGATCGCGCTTACTCTCTCTCCTGAGAATTCTGTTGTTATCTCCGGTGAGGCAAACTATGTCTACGATTTTTCGGGTGTTACGCCCATTCTCGACTTTTCTGAAGATGTGGACCTTTATGCCTTTGATCTAGCCGCCGGAGAGTCTGTTACGGTTGATGTCAATGCTACGACCGAGTTCGATGGTTCAGCCTCTTTGCTACAGCCTGTGCTGCGGATTTTTGACGCCGAAGGTAATGAAATCGACTCAGTGGGCCAAATCGACAATCCCGATGAGATTGTGCCAGGCCAAGGGAATGCGACATTAACCTTTACCACCGACAGTGCCAATACCTATTACGCAGGCATTAGCGTATTGGGCAATGACGACTACGACCCCACCGTACCCGGCAGCGGCAGCGGTTGGATTTTTGACGGAGTGGCCGAACCTGGCGCCTATGAGGCGACGTTTACAACAGCGCCCCCGGCTGACAACAGCTATGTGGTTACAAACCTGGTGTCGAACAACCCAGACAACAATCCACAGCTGCTGGACTACTACTCCAGTCTAGGATGGGGCCTTGCCATTCGCCCTGCCGGGCTGGGCGGCCACTTCTGGGTGAGCAACAGCGGCACCGGCACCAGCTCAGAATACGTGGGCGACGTGGGTGGTGTGCCCATTTATCAAGACGATCTCAAACTCGTTACGGTGACGCCGACCGAGTTTAACCCCTTTGACATCTCTGGCCCTACCGGCCAGGTGTTTAACGGCTCCGGCGATTTTGTGATCACTCAGGACCACCCCAACGGCGATATTACTGCTCCCAGTAAATTTATCTTTGTGGCCAGCGACGGCGGTATTTCTGCATGGACTGAGCGCAGAAATGAAGATGGCACCGTCGATCGTCCCTTGATCTCTGAAGTAGTGGTGGATAAATTCGGTGACTCAATTTACTACGGTGCGGCAATCACTAATTTTGAAAGTGGCAATCGGCTGTACGCTGCTGACTTTGGCCACACACCTGGCATTGAGGTTTTCGACGCCAACTTTAACGAAATCACTGAAGATTTCGAGTTTATCAATCCGTTCTTGGATGAGGGCTACGCGCCCTACAACATCCAAAATGTAGATGATTCTCTGTTTGTAGCCTATGCCATTCCAGATCCGCAGGTTCCTGGCAATGAGGTGATTGAGCCAGGGCTGGGTCGCATCGCCGAGTTTGACCTGGACGGTAACCTGATCGCCACTTGGGATGACGGTGGTCTGTTGAATGCACCTTGGGCGTTTGTTGCGGCCCCAGAGAACTTTGGCGAATTCAGCAATGCGCTGCTGGTCTCCAATTTTGGTGATGGTACCATTGTGGCCTTTGACCCTGAAACCCAACAGCCCATTGACTATTTGCGTGGCTCCGATGGTGACCCCATTGGTATTGACGGCCTGTGGGGGCTGGTTTTCGGTAACGGCGGCAGCCTGGGTGAGACCAATGATCTGTACTTCGCCGCGGGCAATGATCTGGGCGACAATGCTGGCGATGGCGTTTTCGGAAAGGTAGAATTTGCGGCCGATGCCGATCCGCTCCCTATTGGCGGTGACGAGACCATTTCCGGGACTCCAGATGATGATCTACTGGTGATTGGTGGCGACAACAACATCATCCTGACTGAAGCTGGGGACGATACCATTACCGCCTTTGGGAGTAATCAAACAGTTTTGACCGGAGAGGGCAATGATATTGTCAGCATTGGCAGCGGTACGGTAGACGCCGGAGACGGCAACAACTTTGTTGCAGTTAGTGGCGGTTCGGCGGTGGTGACGGCTGGCAGCGGCAATGACACCGTTAACCTGGTTAAGGGGGAGCTAACGACTAACCTTGGCGAAGGAGATAACTACGTCACCTCGGGGGCTGGAGACGACACTATCATCACAGGCTCAGGTGATGACATTGTGCATGCTGGTGACGGCAACAACTCGCTTGTGCTAGGTGATGGTAACAACACAGTTAATACCCTTGTTGTTCAAAAGGCTTTCCTAACCTCGATTGGTCAAACTACTGCTGTTACGGGCAGCGGCAGTGACCTGTTCAGGCTTGGCGCAGGGACAGGGGTGCTCAGCATTACCAACTATGACCCGAGCGATCGCTTTGAACTGGTCGGCTTTAAGCCCGACTTCTCGGGTGCGCTTAGCTTTAGCGATATCGCGATTACCCAAGAAGGTGCCGATACGATTATCTCCCTGGCCGGTACTCCAGATGTGCTAGCTGTTTTACAAAATGTCCAAGCGGATACCGTGGATGCTAGTAACTTTAGTGAGACCGCTACTAGCGATCTCGTGGTTGGCTTTACGATTACTCCCGATAGCCTCAATGAGGCAGAAGGTACTCCTGTCTCTATTAACTTTACGGTGACTGGAGACTTTCCAGAAGAGGGCGTGATTGTTCGCACCGATCCAAGCTTCTTCCCCAATCCCCAGATTGATTTCAATGTTGATTTTTTCTCTATTCCAGGACTAGAGTTTGTTGACTTTGCAGAAGTTGCCCCAGGCCAGTTTACGGTTGATTGGCGTTTAACACAGCCTGAAGTGTCTATCGAAACAACTGTGTTTGATGACACCCTGTCAGAACCCGATGGTACCTTTACTACCGGCCTGTTGCCCATTCCCGAGGCCAACTACACTCTTGACCCTAATGCCACAACAGCCACAGTGTTTGTGACCGATGGTGTCGATAGCACGGGCGGTCCGATTGTCAGTCTAGCTGTTGATTCAACTGAGGTCAGAGAGGGTAATCCACTAACCGTTTCCCTGACTGTCGACGGTGAGATTCCTGCGGATGGCTTGGCTGTTTTTATTGGTAGTGATACTCCGGGTGCCATTGGTGACTTTATCACTGTAGATGAAGCGGGGTTACCGCTGGTTAGCTTTGAAGGGTTGGCAGGGTTCCCCGAGCCAGATGCGGAAGGCAACGGCTTTATTGCAACCATGACGAGCAACACCGCCACCATCAGCTTCACCGTCTTTGACGATGGTCCTAATGAGGGGGCAGAGACATTTAACTTTAGCCTGCTTGATGGTGAAATCTACGATGTGGATGCCAGTGCTAGCAGCGTTGCGATTACAATCAACGATTTTGAGACGGTCGGCACCGATCAGTCAGACAATTTAGTCGGTGATGGAGCCAGTAACGCTATCGATGCTGGTGGCGGCGATGACACAGTCTTGGGTCAGGGTGGCGATGACACGATTGATGGTGGCAGTGAGTCTGATCGCCTCTTTGGGGGCGCTGGCAACGATACTATTGACGGCGGTAGTGAAGCCGACCGTCTCGCTGGCAATGAGGGCGATGATGTTCTCCTCGGCGACAGCGGCGACGACAAACTGTTTGCCGGAGTGGGCAGCGATATTCTCGATGGCGGCAGCGGCAAAGACCGCCTCTTTGGTGGCGAAGATCGTGACATTCTTATCGGTGGCTCAGGCAATGACTTCCTCAACGGTGAGACTGGCAACGATGTGCTGATGGGTGTCACTGGCCGAGATGTGTTGATCGGCGGCGCTGGCGCTGACCTGTTTGTCTTCGGTCTTGGTGATGGCGGTTCTAGAGACCCCAACAACCAGGGCAACGACCTGATTCGAGACTTTGAGGTGGGCATCGATAAGATTGGTCTGGTCGATGGCGAGCTGACCTTTGACGACATCACCATCACCCAGTCTGGCACTCGCACCGTGCTGGGTGTAGCGAGCACAGGTAAAGTGCTGGCAGCGCTCAAGGGTGTGGATGCATCGAGCTTGAGCGAAAGCAGCTTTGAGATTGTGCCGAATGTGGCCAACGTTGAAGATGCGATGGCGATTCTCTAAAGCTAATAACGGATATAAAACAAATTTGAACCGTGGGTCCGGCTGCATCTATTCGAGGTAGCCGGATTTTTCTATGGGATAAGATTCTGCCAATGACGACCGCACCGCTAAGATGAGATAGCAAATTCATCCCTGATCCTATGACTCCTTATGCCCAAATGGTTTAACCCTGCTGGCCCTTGCAAGGCCGATATTCACTACATGCTGCCGCCCTTAGCAAGGCTGCCCAACTTGGAGCGCATCGTCGCACAGCAGGGGTACTTCGTTCTCCATGCACCCCGGCAAACGGGCAAAACCACCGCGATGTTGGCGCTGGCGCAACAGCTCACTGCTAGCGGACAATACACTGCGGTGATGCTTTCCGTCGAAGTGGGAGCACCCTACCCAGACAATGTTGGTATGGCAGAACAAGCCATTTTAGGAGAATGGAAGCGAGCATCTTCCTTTATGCTGCCCCCAGACCTCCAGCCGCCCAAATGGGAAGATACGCCGCCAGGGAGTCGAATTGCTGCTGCATTAAGTCAGTGGGCGCAAACCTCGCCCCGCCCCTTAGTCGTCTTTATCGATGAGATTGACGCGCTAGAAAATCAGACGCTGCTGGCAGTGTTGCGGCAATTGCGCGCTGGCTACCCTAGTCGCCCGCAGGGATTTCCGCAATCGCTGGCGCTGGTTGGCGTGCGCGATGTGAGAGATTACAAAGTTGCCTCTGGGGGGAGTAGCCGTCTTAACACTGCCAGTCCGTTTAATATTAAGGTGGAGTCGCTGACATTGCGAAACTTTACCCTGGCAGAAGTGACTGAACTGTATGCTCAGCATACAGCTGAGACGGGTCAAGTCTTTTCGTCAGAAGTGGTGCAGCGGGTATTTGCGTTAACGCAAGGGCAGCCGTGGTTGGTGAATGCGATCGCCCGACAACTCGTCGAACAACTCGCGCCTGATCCAACCCAAGACATCACAGTTCGGCAGGTCGAGCAGGCCAAGGAAATCTTAATTCAGCGTCAAGATACTCACATTGACAGCCTAGCCAGCATTTTGCGTGAAGAGCGGGTGCGGGCTGTGATTGAGCCGATACTAGCAGGCCAGGAGCTGGGCACCGTCCCCAATGATGACCGTCAGTTCTTAGTCGATTTAGGGCTGGTGGTTCGCAATCCGGCGGGGGGGCTTATGCCAGCGAATCCCATTTATCGGGAAGTGCTACCCAGGGTGCTGGCGAGTGGGCCGCAAGATAGCCTGCCGGTGATTCAGCCCGCTTGGCTGACGGCTGAGGGTGAGCTAGATTCGCAGCAATTGCTAGATGCGTTTCTGCGCTTTTGGCGACAGCACGGACAGCCGCTGCTGAAAAGTGCGCCGTATCATGAGATTGCGCCCCATCTGGTGATGATGGCATTCTTGCATCGAGTCGTGAATGGCGGCGGCACGCTGGAGCGTGAGTATGCCATTGGTTCTGACCGGATGGATCTTTGCTTGCGCTATGGCGAGGTGACGCTAGGGATGGAGCTGAAGGTGTGGCGAGAGGGTCGGCCTGACCCGATGAAGGCAGGGTTAGAACAGATTGAGCGCTACTTGGCAGGGCTGAGTTTAGAGACGGGGTGGCTGGTGATCTTTGACCAGCGGGCCGGATTGCCGCCGATTGCGGAGCGGACTACAACAGAGTCTGTACAGACTGCATCTGGACGCTCGATTATAGTTATTCGTGGATAGCTGAACAGGAGATTAGGTGATGGCACCTTGGGTATACGATCCACACTCGGGAGGTACAAAAATTCCGGCTCGGCTAAAAGAGCCTATCAAACAGCGTGTATTGGCCTATGCTGCTGAGCATTATGCAGTCAAATACAATCGAATTGATGTGCGCTTTCGAGACAAATTTTGCTATATCGATGCCTACATTGAACCCTATGTGCCAGAGGAGAATTTTAATGAGAAACTCTATGGCTGTACACGGGAAGAGCGGATTGAGTATTTGAGAACGGTGCCCACTCATCTTTGTCGCTTGCGCTATAGCGGTGATGTAGAAAGTTGGGCGATGGCGTTTTATACCTACAGCAACAATAAATACGAGCCTTCGATATTTAATAACGGCACGTTTCAAGGTACGCCAGAAGAGGCGTTCGAAACCTCAGCAGTGTATCTTCAATAGCTTATCTTTGCACCTTGTGGAGGCCGATTATTGTAAGAGGAGAAAACTGTTACGTACAGGTGCGGATGCATCGAGCCATGACTATCATGACCTTGTCTATAGTTGAGGATGACAGGCCATGACAAAAATTCCAGTAGACCTTGGCCCAGTGCAAGAAACACTATTGATTCCGCTGCTGGGCCGAGCCGTAGAGACGAAAAAAGACAATGGCTTAGTTAAAGATGAGAAAGCGGTTGAAATAGTCAATGCCTTAGACTACGACTTTTCTAAGTGGGAAAGCTCTAAGTCTTTAGCGGGCGCAACGCTCAGAACAAGACTGTTCGACCAAGATGTGCAAGCTTTTTTGGCAGAGCATCCAACTGGCACAGTGATTGAAATTGGCTGCGGTCTCAATACTCGTTTTGAGCGTTTAGACAATGGCGAAGCCCAGTGGTTTGACCTCGATTTGCCGGATTCTCTGGCGTTGCGGCGACGCTTTTTTGAAGATCAGCCTCGTCGCACCATGCTGGAAGCCAGCGTATTAGAGACTGATTGGATGGAGACTGTGGCGGCTACAGGTGGCCCTTGGTGCTTTATTTCAGAAGCAGTGATTATTTACTTAGAACCAGAACAGGCAAGACAGGCCATTACTCAAATTGCCAATCGATTCCCGGGTGCTTGGATTTTGACCGACACCACGGCTCAAAAAATGGTGGATACCCAAGCCACCCACGATGCTATGCGCTATATGTCGCAAGAGAGCTGGTTTCGCTGGGGTTGTGATGATCCGCATGAGATAGAAGGCTGGGGCAATTTGCGATTAGCGCGATCGCGCACCTTTCTAGACGTCACCCCCGATCTCATCAAAAGCGCCCCCTTCCCAATGGGGCTTATTGTCCGCTGGGTACCTTGGCTCATTCGTGGCCAGGTAGAGCGCTATCGACTCAATCGGTTTGTTGTAGAGGCATAACATTGTCATCTGAGGGAAAGACTCAACAATTCTTGTTCAAACAGGGTCAAAAGTATGAACATTCAATCACTTGATCAAATTCTTCAAACATTGTTACCGCTAGATCTGGCAGAACCCCCTACACCCGATAGATTTCACGAGTCCTTTGATGACTTAGGACAAATAGATCGCGGCTCAGCAGCGGTTGGGATTTGGCACGGGCAAACACCTTGGGAATTCCACAAAGAAGGTGACGAATTTCTCCTCGTTTTACAAGGAGAAGTGGTGATTACGCTTTTGGTGGATGGTGTTGAGAAAGTATACTCGTTGGTCAAAGACAGTGTTTTTATCGTGCCTGCTAAGGTCTGGCACCGGAGTCAGGCTCAGCATCCGGTCACGCTGCTATCTGTTTTAGCCTCTCCCCACGGCCCGGTTTCGTATGCTGACGATCCGCGCACAGGCGAAAAGCTCGTCTCCGAAGCGGAAATTTTGGAAGGGGTCTCAAGCTAAAAGGCAGTATTCCTTAATCGTCTGCTAGTGCATTATTTAGCGACGATTGCCTTCGTAGCGTGTCTCGGATACACGCTTACTTAGCCATGCCTCAAGAAACAGGGATGCTATTGGTCTTTGCATCCCTAGGGGGTGTTATCGAGAATTAGTCCTAGTTTTCTAGGTAGAGAAGAAGCCTGTAATTGCACTCCGATAGCTGAGATGCCAAAACGGAAAAATATCTAAAGCCTATAGATGTCTTACGACGACGGAGATATAGAGATAAAGCTCACACACCCAAAAACGATTACCGGCTAGAAATATATCTTAACGGTTTATTTTATTGATAATTAATACCATTAGCGTGTACTTTAGTTAAAGTGAATGCGGAGGTTGCCAGTTGATCTGGGCTTGGGACAGCTTGCCTTCTTAAGGCCTAACTTTAGGCGAGCTCATATCATGTCAAGGAAAGTTAGTTCTCGTTCAATACTGGTTTGTTCGTTCAGCAGAGCGTTGGCCACGCAGGTTATATTCAGCAAGTTTAAGTAGTCGCCTTGCTCGCGTCGAATGATTTGGCAGCATTTCGCTCGTCTACCAGTTTTTTCAATA
>JBCBOC010000511.1:0-3707 GCA_039821475.1 Cyanobacteria bacterium J06632_22
CCAATGACCGGTGGTATCAGAGAACGATACTGCGGTCTGGGTGGGGTTCAGGGTGGTGCCTTCATCCAGTAACTGCTTACGGTATTCCGCCGCACGGCGCAGTACGGCAATCATTTCGGCCCGTGTTACCGGCTGTGTGGGGCGGAAGGTCCCGTCCGGATAGCCCGTCACAATGCCGGCCTGGCTGGCAAACTGAATTTTCGCAGCACTCCAACGATTACTCGGCACGTCTCGGAAGGCCGAGGTCGAAACCTGGTTGGGCAGGGCAATGGACAGGTTTTCCTGGGCATCCATCGCCTCTAACACCATGGACACCAGCTGCTCGCGGGTCAGCGGCGTCCGGGGACGGAAGGTATTGTCCTCAAAACCAGCAATAAAGCCCACTTCTACCGCTCGAGCAATTTGCTGTGCGTAAATATCACCGCTGACATCGGAGAAAGATGTGCCGGGAGTTGGCTCGGGGTCAGTGCCCGGGCCGGGATCCACAACGATGGGGCCACCATTGGCCTCAATGATGCTGACCAAAGTACTGTCGCTGGTGAGGTATACATGCCCCAAGGTACGCCCTTCATAGGTGCGCTTGGTCAAGCGCCAGCTGGGGTTAAGCACAATTTCAGTAAAGCCATTGCTAGCCACACCAAAGGTCCGTCCAACGGGGAACGGGTCTGCCTCACGGTAAGGATTCGTGGGGAACCGACTGGGCACCGCATAGAGCACCTGCTCACCCTCTTCCTCCCGAATATCAAAGGAGAAGTTACGTCCGGCATCGCCCTCAGCCGTACGAATGGAATAGCCATTGCTATCGGTACTGCGACCGCAGATACCACTGAAGTCAAACTCCAGCAGCAGCGGTTCAATCTGGGTAGGCGCTGAGCCCGACTCCCCCCAGCAGGCGCGATCATCTCGCTGCTGTTCAATAATCATGAGCTGAGGGCGACCCAATAAGCCACCCCCCGGGGCAGCCACCAGGACAAAATTATCTTGCTCAACCTCCACATTACCGAAGGACTGAGCGACAGCACCATTAGCAACACCGAGGGTAGTAACGGCAGCAACCGAGAGGGCAGCAACTTGCGAGCGCAGGGATTTCATAGTGATCTTTCCTTTCGCGGATTCCATGAGGGTCGTAGCTATTGTTCGTAACAGACGTTCGTAAGTAAGACAACAGAGGTAGAATGCCCCCTCGACAGTGCTAAGAGGTGCATTAATAGCAAGTTTTCTTGATTTTCGAATCAAATTATACTTACACCGGATCTCGTCGAAATGGACTCACCAGCAGCTAGTTTTTAGACATCGTCCGGCACGCCTTCCCCCGCCAACCGTTACATCCATCAGCACACCCATCAGCCCATCAACTCGGGAGATCTACGGGGGACACCCCCGATTGAGGGGACAACATCCGGTAGATTCTGGGATTTTCAACCCAGTGAAGACATTTGATGATTGAACGGTGAAGGCCATCGTGGCAGACTTGCCGCTCCTTGCTGAATTTGACAACATGGAGCTGTTTATCTTTATTAATCCTGTGAGGAGCCTATCAATGTTTCAGACAGTAGCGCGGTGGGTTTGGGGGTGCGATCGCATTCCGGTCGCTTTACCAGTTGGCACAGCGCTCGTCTTGGTTCTGGGGGGCAGCACCGCTGCCGTTGCCTTCAATGCTGAACACCTGGAACAGCTCCTCAATACCAACGAGTGCCCCGGCTGCGACCTCAGTGAGGCCGACCTGCGCCGGATTTCCCTAGCAGGGGCCAATTTAGAAGGTGCCAACCTGGAAGGCGCCAATTTGTATCGGTCCTACTTAGCCGGGGCCAACTTGGCCGGTGCGAACCTCGCCTTTACGAATCTGTCCCACACCAACTTTGAATCTGCGACCCTCATCGGTGCAGACCTCTACGGCACACTACTAGACCACGCCAATTTCACCGCCGCCGACCTAACGGAAGCGGACCTGCGCGATAGCTATATTCACAAGACAGAATTTACCAGCGCCAACCTAGAGCGTGCCACCCTCGATGGCACACTCGTGCATGACATTGATCTCACCAACGCCCAGCTGTGCGGTCTGACCCTGTGGTCCGGTGCAGACTACCGTCAAGCGTGCTACATCGAAGACCTCGAGCTGCTCCCCGAAGGCGAAGATGACATCGTGCGCGATCGCCAGCGCTAGCGGTGCCCCCAAAAACCCTAGAGCAAAGATAACTGCGGATCGGCCGGAGACGCTTTCACCGCCTGTTTCTTAGGCGACGGCTTCTTCGGCTCTTTAGCGTTAGCGGATCCAGCAGAGGCCTCGTCGGTCGTCGGCATCAGCGCCGCATTTTCTACACCCGTCTCTGGCAACGCTTCGTCAGATACAGTTGCGCGGTCAGATGCACCGCCAGATGCCCCCCCCGACGCTGTATCAGGCGACGTATCAGGCGAAATATTATCAAAAAGCCAAGCCGTCGTCTCCGCCGGCTCAACCACGGCACTGGCAGTCGTTGACTCACAGGTAGAGGCCGCATAGGCGGGCACCGGCTCAGCTGGCCCTAGCAGAGTCACCGGTCGCCGTTTGGTATGCCACCATTCCTGCAGCTCAGACGATAGCTTGGCTGTGTACAGCGTCGTCACAAAGGCCTCACCCCGGTAGCCCTGGCCCACAATTTCGACACAGTAAGACGGATGCCGTCGCGTGGATAGATCGACAATAAACCGCCGCCCAATCCGCCGCCAACTGGGCTCTTTGCCACGCCACTGCAAGCGACAACAGGGCCAAGGAAGCTGATCACGATCATAGAGTCGGCAGCATGGCCCCACAATCCGATAGGTCAAATGCGCCCCTGGACTCTGAAAGATATGACCCGACGGCCAAGGATGCTCAGCATTGGCAGGCAGTGACGGTAGCATTAGGATACGAGCTGAATTATAAAAGTACGGATTAAACCACGGTCGAGCAGCAGGCCCTGACTCGACGGTGAACGCCCTTATCCTAGTGGGCCTGGTTTGGTGGATGCAACCTCACCTCTCACACCCGCCTAATTCCAAAGCAGAAAAGCACCGAAAATATTTGGAACCCGTGATGCAAGCGGGCCATTTGGCTAGAGGAGTGGCAAACCTGCGAGCGTCGGATCGGGACAGCCCAGCAGACGGCAGTCCCGGATCAGGCCAAGCGTTAAGTGACAGAGACAATTTTGCGAGCGGTACCGAAGGGTCCTGTTCAAAAATATAATTTATAGCGATATGTCTCAGGATTTTTATGTCAGAAGCCATTACCGCCCAAGTTAGCGATCGCATCTGCAAACACATGAACGACGATCACGCTGACGCCGTGCTCATGTACGCCAAAACCTACGGCCAAACCCCCGCCGCGACCGCAGCAACCATGAAATCCATCGACACCAACGGCATGGACCTAGAAGCCCAGTTAGAAGGAGAAGCTACTGCTGTGCGAATTCCCTTCGACCCCCCACTGGAAAACGCCAAGGCCGCCCATGTGCGACTGGTAGAGATGCTAAAGGCCAATCACGCTGAAAGCGGCGCTGAGTAATCTAGCGACGTACACCAAACAGCCCAAAGACCAGCGCCTTTGCTCAAGCCCAGAGACGCTAACCCCGAAAGCGACACCCATCGATTTTTTATTTTTCTGGCCCGGCATTAGATGGCGATGTTCTCTGCTTTAGTCGGAGCCAGAAAAATATAGCGCTCGCCACTTTGCTTCTAAGAAAATGGCC
>JBCBOC010000565.1:0-3395 GCA_039821475.1 Cyanobacteria bacterium J06632_22
ACAACACTTCTCATATGGCATCGGATAGTGAATCAAAGCGACAGGTTTTTTGATGTTTGAACCAGATCGCCAAGCTCGGTTTGGCTGGGGCTGTAATGCAGAGGTGACAGACTTTATAGTAGCGAAACATGATTTTAAGGTGAGATTATGAGCAAGATAGACAACTTGAAAGTTGGACTCATTACGCTTCTGATTGGGAGTGCCTGTAGCGGATCGCTCAGCGGCGGCGTTGGCACCTTAGAATTGCGTGCCAATGGAGAAGACTTTGTCCGAGAGGGGTTTACCAGTAAAGATGGCTGGTATATTACCTTCGACCATGTTTATGCCGAGGTTAAGGACGCGATCGCCTATCAGACTGATCCGCCCTTTAACCCAGATACAGATGTAGAAATATCGAGTCAAGCAGACGTCCAACTGTTGGATTCTGCGCGTATCGATATGGCAGAGGGCGATGACACCGCCGAGCCCATCTTGGTAGAGCAGGTTCAAACTGCGCCGGGGCGTTACAACGCGCTTTCCTGGAAGCTCACCGCTGAGGACTCCCCTTCGCTGGTTTTGATCGGCACGGCCACGCGTGATGGCGAGACCCTACCCTTTGAGATTGCCATGAATCCTTCTCTACAATTTGTCTGTGGTGACTTTGTCGGTGAGGCGCGGAAAGGCTTATTGAAGGCGGGCGAAGTTGCTGATGTGGAAGCGACCTTTCATTTTGACCACCTGTTCGGTGATGTTGACCTGGCTGCAGATGATGTTCTTAATCGAGGGGCATTGGGGTTTGATCCGTTTGCTGCATTGGCCCAAGAGGGTAGCGTAACGGTTACGCCCGACAGGCTCGAAAATCAGCTGACAGACGTTGAGAAAAATCAGCTGGCCTATATTTACGAGAGTCTTGGACATGTGGGTGAAGGACACTGCCGGGCCGAGGACATTTAGGATGCATGACTTGCGATCGCACTCAGACAGGCTGATGAAGGGTGTTGAGTCGCAGGTTAATCCCAATGTGTTGTCTCAGAAATTTTGGACTGAAGCGTCTTTGAGTTGCCCAGGCCAAAGGTTTTCAGCGCTATAAACTGTCCCTGGCAGCTCGACGACCGCAATAGGTAAAATTTCTATCTAAAGGGACAGGCTTATTTTTGAACGCCTTTCCCGTAGAAGGATGTCATGTCAACCATTGAGGAAAGATAATGGATTAATTAAGCATGATAAGAGAGAAAAATTAAAGACCCTATGTCTGTTGAGCTCCTTGATACCACGATCTTAGATAATGCAGTTTCGGACTATCTGCTAGCCGTAATAATCTTTGTCACAGGAATTGTCCTCACCCAAATTGTTCGCTGGAGCGTGCTGGGGCGTCTTAAATCTTGGGCGAAGCGAAGTAGCACTGACTTGGACGACAGGCTACTCCATCTGATTGAGCGGCCCATTCTACGTTTGTTGTATTTAGGTGGCTTCTTCATTGGCGTCAGTAACCTGAGCCTGCACGCCATTTTGCATGATACTGTTCGGGTCGGATGTGTTGTTCTGTCCACTGTGCTAGTGATTCAGCTGGTGGGTTCATTGGTGGAATACGCCCTGCGCCTGTATTGGGTAAAGCGTAGCGGGAGTGAAACCCTGGGTAAAAGCCTGGATGCGCTTGTGCCTGCCATTCGGGTTGTGATTTGGGGCATTGGTGTTGTTTTCTTGCTCGACAACCTGGGCTTCGATGTGTCAGCGGTGGTTGCCAGCTTAGGCATCGGCGGTATTGCAGTCGCTCTGGCAGCTCAGGGCATCTTGGGTGATCTATTTAGCTACTTCTCCATCTTGTTAGATCGTCCCTTTGAGCTTGGCGATTTTGTCGTGATTGGTGATTTGGTGGGAACTGTCGAGCATGTCGGCATCAAAACAACTCGCCTGCGCAGCCTAACTGGCGAAGAGCTGATTGCCGCTAATACCGACCTGACGGCATCCCGCATTCAAAACTTCAAGCGCATGGCGCGCCGCCGCATTGTCTTTAGCCTTGGGGTCACTTATGAAACCGCGCAAGATAACATGGCGGCCATTCCGGGGCTGATTCAGCAGGCTATCGATGAGACGCCGGGGGTGAGCTTTGATCGAGCGCACTTTAGCGCCTTCGGTGACTTTAGCCTCGACTATGAGGTCGTGTACTACGTTGAAAGCCGCGAATATATGGACTACATGGATGCTCAGCAGCACATTAACCTGGCAATTAAGCAGTCCTTTGAGGCCCGCCAGATTGATTTTGCCTATCCAACTCAGGTGCTATATCTGAACAAGAGTAATAGTGAACCGGGCGCGGCCAGCAACGGTCATGGCCAACGCGATAGCCTAGCTGGAAACAGCTACGTTGAGGCTAGCTAGGGGGGCTGTCCCCATGGGTAATGTGGGCCAGCTCACGGTGAAACGATAACGCTAAGGCCATTGCGATCGCACCTAACAACTTGCGATCGCAACGGCCTAAACCATTAGGCTTCCATCTGACGACGGCGACCAGCGGTCAGTAGACCGCCACCGACGGTGAGCAGGCCTAGAACAGTGGCGGGTTCCGGTACATCAGCAGCGTCGGGGGCATCGACTTGCTCAATGCGAATGCGGGCTACCTGAAAGCCCGATTGCGTAAAGTCACCATTGGGGATGGCCGCCAAAACGTTGCCGTCGGGAATAAAACCAGGATGCTCAGTGACAACGCCGTTCTCATCAACGCCTATATTGGGCCCTGCCTGGGCTAAGGCCGCAGTGTTCTCAGGAATCTCGTCGTTAACCTCGGTTCCACCATCGAGCACCTGATCGCCTGTAACAATAAACTCAGTGGCGATAAAGTTGCCCAGATCATCAAAAATTTGGAAGGCCAGGGGATCGCCATTTGCAATAAAGGCATCGTTACTGGGAATCACCATGGACGCGTAGCTAAAATATTGGTTGCTGGTGTCAACCTCAAACGTCTCAGTGACGGTGATGCCAGGAAAAATGGGCGTCATACCAGGGCCAAAAAGGGTCCCGTCTACACCATCGGGCATCTGGCTGGCAAATTCGGCAGACAGTGGTGCATTGTTGCCGTCCTCAACAAGGGCTTCCATTCCAGGAAACAGGTCTAGAGACTCATTGCGGTTGTAGAGGTCAAAGGTCCCGTCGTGGAACCCGACCCAGGTCGGGGTTAATATGGTGCCGCTGTCAGGGGCGAGGTTTTCGACAGTTACTCTAAGGGTAACGGCTAAGGCGTCGGTGGATAGGGTCAGTACCGTGGCGGGCACCAGCAGGGCAGCGCCGAACCAGTGCTTCGGAGAAAACATGCTCATAGGTTTGAATGCAGCGTGTGATTTTTAATCGAATCGTGGAATCACGGATGGCTCATTCGAAACCCTACGAGAACTTGACCTAATCTTTCCTGAACCTTAAAT
>JBCBOC010000683.1:0-2739 GCA_039821475.1 Cyanobacteria bacterium J06632_22
AATTGCATTTCCATGATTTGACCGAATGCCGAGTATGGCAGGTTGGATTCTTTTAGCACACAGGCCTTTAGCGCAAAGGTCTCACAGAGGTGGGCCTTAGGGCCCACCTTTGTGCTGATAGCCGTTACCTAAAGCGCTGTCATTAAAAGCACTGTCATAACAGAACGCCCTAGTGACGGTAACAGGCATTAAGCCCTGCAGGCGTGGTCACAAATCCCGCAAATGCTCGGCTAACCGAGGGATTACCGGACACGGATCGGCGTCCTGCAAATTGTCAGTCTTATTCCAGGTAAACGGGGCCTGCTGTGCAGCCGACATCCACAACAGTCGCTTAGCACGCGTCATAGCCACGTAGAGCAAGCGGTATTCTTCGGCCTGTTTGAGGTTGGCCGACCGTTGCCAGGCGGTCCAGATATCGGGGATGGGCGCATGCTTGAGCTCACCGTGGGTGTGGGCCCGAATCTGCGCACGGGCAACCTCAGGCAGGCTAAAGTCCCCAATGAACTCGGTCTGGGGTGGGACCCACACATCACCAGGAATCAGCTTTTCGTGGAGAAAGGGTAAAAAGACAGCATCCCAATCTAGGCCCTTAGCCTTATGCATGGTCATCAACGTTAGCTGATGAGGGCGCGTGTACTGGGCTTCTGTATCTTCGGCTTCGATAGCGTCAAACTGCTCAGCGTTCACGATCTCCTGTAGGACATTAATCATGCTCCCCAAGGTATTGTCTTCTGAGGTCTGCTGGGCAATGCGGGCAGCAAGTTTGTCAGCCGTGGCTAACTCGCTCTGGTCATAGCCCAGGGTCGACCCAAAAAAGGGGATGAGGTGATAGGGCGGCAGCTCTAGTCGAGCACGAAGTAAACCGGTGCAGTATCGGCGGGCTTCGTGGGCCGCAACCGACTCAAACGGCGGGTCTAGGGGACCTGGATACAAAAACTGTTCTGGGGCTGTGGCCAGCGGGTTCAGATCCTGGGTCGGGATGCATTGCCGATCCACCAGAACACGTAGCGCCCCCTTTAAATAATCAGATGAATGAGGGCGCTCAATAAACTGCATCAGGCGCAGGGTTTCCAGCGGGATCTGGGTTTTGCGATCGCGGTGTCCCACATCAAAAATGCGGATTCTCGTTTCTTCCCAGTTAAATCCCAACCGTTCCGGATCGTCTAACAGTTCTCGAATGTAGCGCGCCTGACGGTTCTCTCTCACCAAAACAGCAAAAGTCGTCTCCGGACTGTCACGATATAGCGCCACCACCTGCTGAGCAATCAGCTGTACTGTCCGCACAATATCTTTGGGCTTTTTGAGCACCACGCCCTTACCCAGGGGTTCAGGATTAGCGTTGGGCTGCGGATCGTCAGGAGGAACCGCAACAATATCCTGTTCTCTAAAGGCTGGTTCTGACAGGTGCCGGTTGACCCAATGGAGCACAAAGTTGCTGGCCTGCATAATCACTGAACTGCTACGCCCAGCCTGATCAATAGTGGCCAGACGGTTAAGGGGGCGGTTGCGATCGCAGAACTGATTAAAAAAGACTGGGTCTGCTGGGGTAAACGTCGAGTTAATCGCCTGATTCGGATCGCCCACCCGTACCAAGTTAGGCAGCCCGTCTGGCTGTCCCCCACCTGCAGCTAACAGCTCTAATAACTGAGTTTGCAACGGCGACGAGTCCTGAGCTTCGTCTTCGAAGACGGCAAACACCCGCGCCTGCCACAGTGCCCGAACCTCTGGGTCGTCCAACGTCCGCAGGGCCGCCAAAATCATATCGTCGTAGTCGATTAGCCCTTTTGAGGCCAGCAGCGATTGATAGCGCTCATAGAGCCCAGCCGCAATCGTCAGTACATCATAGTCTTCGTCATCGCCAGCGCCATCTGCCGGGACACGGCGTACTAGCGCACTGGCAATCTGGAGCAGATCCTCAGGCAACAGCCCAGAACTTTTAGCCTCGTGAACCGCCATGTGGGTCAGGTTCGGCAAGACCTCGGTTCTGAGCACCGATTGCCGTCGCAGCCGCTCCGCCTCTTCGCCATCAAAACCGCGCCCCTCAATCAGCCGCTGATACAGTCCCGGCGCTTGCTCAATCCACTGTTCCACGGCCGTCCGAATCAGTCGATTGCTCTGATTCGGCGACACCAGCGTCGTCGTTTCCAGGTTGATGCCAGACACTTCAGGATTGCGCGTCGCAATGTTTAAGGCCAAACCATGTAAGGTCTGCACCGTGAAGCTATTTAGCGGCAGCTTCAGTGCCTTCAAGTGTTTGCGAACCTTGGCCTTAAGATTAGCCGCAGCAGAGCGCGTAAAGGTCACCAAAACCAACTGTTTGCGGGCATGGAGCTGATAGTACGCTACTGCGATCGCAGCCCCAGCAGCCATGCCCGTAGACTTGCCCGAACCGGGCACTGCAGAGACAGCCAACGTGCCGCCACGCCAGTCTGCCAACCGCCGTTGCCCCTGCCGGAGACTATCGCGCAGGGTTTGGAGCTGGGTGTCCCGATCGGTCTGAGGGGTAACAGTCATGACACAAGACGTCCCAGTGAAAAAATGTACAAGACAGTCGCAATCTTGAGCGATACATTAGGATCAGTGGCATTTTAAGGCAGTCCGTCGGCACTGTCGTCCCAGATACGCTAAATCTTGTCGATACCGCTCTTGTGATCGCCATATTCATCATGAGTTACCTCTCGATTTGATGATTCCTATGCTTCAACCTCAGGTCAAACTCTGGCAGATTCCGGCTTTAGA
>JBCBOC010000009.1:0-17836 GCA_039821475.1 Cyanobacteria bacterium J06632_22
AAGATTCTAAATTCTTGGGTGTATTCTCTTTCGTTATACTGATCTCTAATAGCTCTTCCGGCTTCGTATGCAAGCAAGTCATCAGGGTGGAGTCGACTTGACCAATCCTGATGACTTGCTTGCATACGAAGCCGGAAGAGCTATTAGAGATCAGTATAACGAAAGAGAATACACCCAAGAATTTAGAATCTTTCGGCCTGACGGTACAATACGCTACATTTTTTCCACTGCTTTTATTGAGCGTGATGCTCAGGGGCAACCCATTCGCATGGTGGGAACGAATCTGGATATCACCGATCGTACAATCACAGACTTGGCATTGAAAGATTCCCAAGCGCAATTCCGACGGATGACAGAAAATGTTCCAGGCATGATATATCGCTATGTGTTGCATCCAGATGGCAGCCATGGTCTTAGCTATGTCAGTTCTCAAGTAAGGGAAATTTATGAACTGGAGCCTGAGACTGTCCTCCAAAATATATCTCATCTGCAGGAGAGAATTCATCCTGAGGATCGTGCCAGAACAGATGCTATCTCTAGACAATCGGCTGAGACGTTAGAACCCTTTACCGTTGAACATCGTCTGGTTTTACCCCATAAGGGCATCCGATGGATACAGGCTATTGTCAGACCAGAACGGCTGGATAACGGAGATATTGTCTGGGACGGGGTCGCCATTGATATTAGCGATCGAAAACAGAACGAACAGGAACTGCTTGAGTCCAAAGCCTTTTTACAAACGGTGTTAGACACCTTCCCCCTCTCAATCTTCTGGAAAGACAGAGAATCACGTTACATTGGCGCCAACCAAAACTTTCTTAGAGATGCAGGGTTGCAGGATCCCCAAAGTGTTGCTGGGCTCACGGACTTTGAGATGCCTTGGACTCGACATCAGGCAGAGTCCTTTCGGGCAGAAGATCAGGCAGTGATGCGATCCAATGCCCCCAAACTTGGCAGCGTCGAAACCCAAGTCAACGCGGATGGTCATCAGATATGGGTAGAATTAAATAAGCTACCATTACATGATCTTGAGGGAGGTGTGATCGGTGTATTGGGTACCTATCAAGATATTAGCAATCGAAAACAAGCCGAGCTAGCACTGGAACAAGAGATATTACGCCGAACTACGTTTTTTGATGCGTCTTCGGACGGCATTCATATCGTAGATATTGACGGAAACCTACTAGAAGCCAATGCCAGCTTCTTGCAGAGCCTAGGCTACACGCAAGAAGAAGACCAACACCTTAATGTAAGAGACTGGGATGCCCAGCTCAGCAGCGAGCAAATCGAAGACTACCTCCGTGGCTATCCCTGGGAAGCGAACGGCGTTCTGAGAATAGAGACGTTACATCGCCGCAAAGACGGATTGGTCTTTCCAGTAGAGGTTTCTGCATGCCGGGTGGAATGGAACGGGCAACCCTCTTTTGTCTGCATTGCCCGCGACATTTCCGAACGTAAACAAACCGAGCAACAACTCCGCCAAACCCTAGCTCAGCTCGAAACCTCCAACAACGAGCTAGAATCTTTTGCCTACTCCATCTCCCACGATTTACGGGCCCCTTTAAGGGCTATCAATGGCTTTAGCCAGGCTCTCCTCGAAGATTATGGTCATCTCTTTAATGAAGAGGGGCAAGATTACTTCGCTCGAATTCGCGCCAATACCAACCGCATGGGCGAACTCATCGATGATTTACTTCAGCTTTCTCAATTATCTCGCTCTGAGCTGCGCTATACCAGCGTTGACTTGAGTGCTATCGCTCAAGACGTCTTAAAAGATCTAAAGGCCTCTGAACCTGAACGTCAGGTCGAGATTATTGTGCAGCCCGGCGCCACGATTATTGCTGATGCCACCTTGATGCAGATTGTGTTGATGAACCTTTTACAAAATGCATGGAAATTTACTAGCCATCATCCCTCCGCCCGCATCGAGTTTGGCGTCTTGCCCACCGAAGAACAAGACTCATCGCCCCCCGTATACTTTGTGAAAGACGATGGAGCAGGATTTGATATGGCTTATCAACACAAGCTCTTTGGCGTTTTCCAACGCTTACACAGTATGAATCAATTTTCGGGTACCGGTATTGGCTTAGCCTCAATTCGCCGGGCTATTCATCGCCACGGCGGGCAGGTCTGGGCGGAGGCTGCTGTTGAAGCGGGTGCCACCTTCTTCTTTAGCATTCCGACGTTAGCGGAGTCACCATAAAGATCTATATAATCAGCAACCCAGCTCACAGGGCTGCCGGTGACTTTCACCATTGGCCTGCAGGCACTACTGGAGTTGAGTTTTGGAAACAATGCGGGTCTGTTTCCGCGCACTCTCGGACAGCTCTTTGCCAGCCTGCAACTGGGTGGCATTCTCCTGCAGCACCGTAGCCGCACCTTTGTCTCCCATTTGAATGGCAGTCTTAGCAGCGGATTGGAGCATGGTGACGGCACCTTGGCGGTCCCCAGCCTTGAGCTTATTCTCGGCAATCTGGGTTTGGCGATACTTAGCCAATGCCAGTATGTACTGCTGAACGACTGCATCCGGGGCGGGCTGATAGGTGGGCTGAGCCGTAATTTCCGCCGTCAAACGCTCGGAGAGAAGGTCGGCCCTGCCCTGAGTCGGGTCGTCGTAGCGCACTTGCACAGCCGCAATAGGATGGGTGCCTGCAGGAAGCTGATCTAAATAAATATTAGCCAGTACAACACGCGCCGTATCCACCATCAGGTCGCCGAGACGGACGACGGCTTCGCTGCCGCTTTTCTGTACATCTAGCTCAATAGTTTCAGGTTGGACCTGAGCAATGGGCTTGAGTTCAGCTAGCCGGACACCGGGCTGTAGGGTCAGTTGCAGGTGGGCGTTGGTCAAGCCTACGGACTGAACCCGGTCGAACAGCGTGGTAAAAGCTGCAACCGCACTTTCTGGTCGCTGAATATAGGTCAGGCTGCCGCCCCCAGCATCAGCAATCTGCTCTAGGACATCCTGATTCCAGTGATCACCAAAGCCTAAGCTACTGACAGTAATACCGTAGTCAGCGGCGAGCTTAGCAATCTTGAGACAACGCTCATTGTCGCCGTGCTCGTTCTCACCATCGGTTAACAGAAATATTTGGGACACAGAGTCGTCGGTTTTCCCCTTAGCCACTGCCTCAATGCCGAACTTAAGGCCTTCATCAATGGCAGTACCGCCCCCCGCCCGGAGGGTCGTCACCTTCTGCTTGATGGTGGCCGCATCGCTAGCCGGCTGATTGTCCACAAAGACCTCGGCCCGGTGATCAAAGGTCACGATGGAGATGCGATCGCGACTGGAAAGCCGGTCTAAAATCTCGCCGACGGCAGCTTTGACCGTTTCTAGGGCGGTCCCCCCCATGGACCCGCTGCGATCAAGCACCAGACACAGATTGACCGACGCACTACCGACACCATCCGGCAAGGCGGACAACGCCACCGCAAGCTGTCGCTGACTGCTGGGCTGGGCAGTATCCAGACTTGGGTCACTCAATCGCCAATCTACGCTTACTCTCATGGTTTACCCCCAATAATGACCGTCCACACCCATTCCAGGCGCTACACCGCCACAGTCTCAAATTTCGGATGACCGACAGATTCCCTGTGATGCAGGAAACGGCCTGGTGCGATCGCACCAGCACACGCAGCCTTACACAAACTTTTGTGACAATGACGATATCTCAAGTTCCTAACTCAAGTATCCAGGATGCCCTAATCGCCTGTTGCCCAAATACCTTTCTCCCATTCCCTCAGTGCGGTGGGGTTATCCCCCCAAGGCCTATCCGGCAAGCCTGTTCAGAGCGGGTTACACTATCTAGACAGCGTAAACCAGCAGGCTTATGAGTTCGAATATCAAGGCCGTTCAGGCTCCATATTACGGCGATGCGTCGTTCCGCACACCGCCGCCGGATCTCCAATCCCTTCTATTAAAGGAGCGCATTGTCTATCTCGGCACGCCGCTGGTCTCTTCCGATGATTTTAAGCGCCAGCTGGGAATGGACGTCACGCGACTGATCCTGGCTCAGCTCCTCTACTTGGAGTTTGACGATCCCGACAAGCCGATTTACTTCTATATCAACTCAACCGGCACCTCCTGGTACACCGGCGATGCCCTAGGCTTTGAAACCGAAGCCTTCGCCATCTGCGACACCATGCGCTACATCCGACCACCGGTTCATACCATCTGCATTGGCCAGGCCATGGGTACGGCGTCGATGATTTTGTCCTCCGGCACCAAGGGATTCCGCGCCAGCCTGCCCAACGCCACCATTGTGCTAAACCAGCCCCGTACCGGCGCCCAAGGCCAAGCCACCGATATTCAAATTCGGGCCAAAGAAGTCCTCGCTAACCGCGCGGCGACCATGGATATCTTGTCCCATACCACAGGCCAGCCCGTCGAAAAGCTAGAGCGTGACACCGACCGCATGTTCTACCTCACCCCCGAGGAAGCCAAGGACTACGGTCTGATTGACCGAGTTTTGACCAGCACCCAAGAGCTGCCCACTCCGATTCCCGCTGGAATTAGCTAAATAGAAACCTATGCCGCCAATTCGCGTTCCTTACAACCTACCCGGCAGTCGTCAGTGGACTTGGGTGAATATCTACACCCGCATGAGCCAAGAGCGGATTCTATTTTTGAATCAGCCTCTCACTGATGGTGTAGCCAATTCTCTGATTTCGGCCCTGCTGTATCTTGACTCTGAAGATGCGGGCAAGCCCATTTACCTGTACATCAATTCGCTGGGTGACCCAGTGATGGCGGGCGTGGCCTCTGGCACGGCGGGCATGATGTCTGTTGTGGCGGGGCTCGCTGTCTACGACACCATGCGCCATATCAAGTCCGACGTCGCCACGATTTGTATGGGTCAAGCCGTCGGCATGTCGGCCGTGCTACTCTCCTGCGGCACCCCCGGCAAGCGGGCCTCCCTGCCCCACGCCGAGATTGCCCTGATGCACCCCTACAGCGGCTCCCAAGGCCAAGCCAGCGACATTCAGCTCAATGCGGAAGAAGTGCTCAAAAAACAGGACTTGGTGCTCGACATCCTCAGTCAAACCACCGGCCAGGACCGCGACAAAATCACTAAAGACATAGACCGCACCTGCTACATGACACCCACACAGGCGAAAGACTACGGGATTATCGACCGGGTGATTGAACAACCCGCACGGGGGTGAAGTAGTGAGTAGTGAAATAGGGCATCTGAGCCTTGAAATTTTCTGGCCTTAAGAGGCATTGAGCCACGGTTAATTCACAGCCGCGCGACTACTTCACTACCTCACCCTTTCACGACTGCACCTCTCCCAACCAACTTCTCCAACTCAACTCCAACCCTCTTAAAACCATGCCTATCGGAACTCCTAGCGTCCCGTATCGCCTTCCCGGCAGCACCTACGAGCAGTGGATCAGTATTTACGAAAGACTGTTTCGGGAGCGTATTATCTTCTTGACGGAAGAGGTATCAGATGGCATTGCCAATGCGATCGTGGCTTACATGCTGTACCTGGATTCAGACGACCCGACTAAGCCGATTTATCTATACATCAACTCGCCGGGTGGGTCCGTCACTGCAGGCATGGCGATCTATGACACCATGCAGCACATCAAGTCTGAGGTGGTCACCATTTGCGTCGGGTTAGCGGCGTCCATGGGGTCGTTTTTACTCTCTGCTGGTGCTAAAGGTAAGCGTTTGGCGCTGCCCCATTCGCGGATTATGATTCACCAGCCTTTAGGGGGTGTTGGTCGGCGACAGGCCACAGACATTGAAATCGAAGCCAACCATATCATTGCCACCAAGCGACGTCTCAACGATTTGTTAGCCCAGCACTCTGGTCAGACCGTAGCCCAGATCGAGAAAGATACCGACCGGGACAACTTTATGTCTGCGGCGGAGGCAGTTGAATATGGCCTGATTGACCGTGTCATTGAGGAACGAGTCCCTATGAATAATTGAGGCAGGGTCGCTGCGCGCGGTGGGGCGGTATCCCACCGACTGACCCACTGCTGATATCACTGAGTGCTTTAAATCACGCCCCAGAAGCTCACAAATCAGCTTCTGGGGCGTTTTTACGTCACCTTGCGGAGATAGGGTTTAGGCCATCATGGGATTACTAACGACAACACAGTAAGGGTGTTTCAGTAAAACCAATGATGTATCGACCGACGGCGTGGAAAGAAACCCTAAGCGAACTTTTCGTCCGCGTTATGACCAGTGGCGAAGTTACAGCTTGCGATCGCGCCCAACTCAAAGCTTTACTCCTCAATAACGACCTACCAGACGAGGCTCGGCTTTCCATTGACCGTATCCTGCAGGGCATTCGTCGAGGTCGCATCGAGATGGCCGGCTGAGAGAGGCCTGACGCGGACTTTGTTCCCCCTATGGGAACTGCTAGTTCCGTTACGCCGTAAGCCCAGCGGAATAGCCGCCCTCGGTACCCTAACGGGAATGGCGAAGACGATTTCTTCGGCGTACTTATCCCTGACAAATGTTGAGATCTGCTATTCCCTCAGCAACGTTTCACCGAGTAGCTCTAGATCCACATAATTCACCAATCGGGTCAGACCACCCACCACAGCTGGATTTTCGAAGAGCGTACCAACCGCCACCTCCCCCAGCGTGCCAAGGCTGTTCTGCACACCACCGATACCCTCGTTGACAAAGGCGGCTCTTGCCTCAGTCCCGCAGTCTTCAGTTAATAAACGCTGAAAAATATCGGCTGCATCCTGCTCGATTTGAACGCGCTCCTGCTCCGTAAGTTGAATAAATTGACCCAAGTCCGGGTGAACAGCGATGGCTGAAAAAATCCACTGCATGAGCGCAGTGCGATCGGCAGGACTCGTCGCCCCCACCAGACAGGCCGACAAGTCTTCAGAAAATGTGCCAGCCACAGCCGGGCGACCGGCGAAAATCGTCGCCAGGATCAAACCTAGGCTCGCAAAAAGTTGGATACCGTGTTTCATAACGCCTGCATGGAGCAAGATACCGCTGGTTTTGCAGGGACCTCAGAGAGATTCTCGGTACTCTGCCAACAGCTTGGGCAAGTAATCGTATCCATCGACCCCAATCTGCTGCATCAGTTGGGGTCTAAACCGCTCTAGCACGGCCTGGAACGCATCAGGGCCAATCGCACCGTAGACAATGCTGAGCACACTGGCAGGATAGCGCCATTGCCTCGACTCAATTTGCTTCAAGGTATACATGCCGAGACAGCCTGTAGCAATAGCTTTCTCGACATTCTCTAAGGCTCGGTAAGCCTCCGATAAGTAGGCATAGCTCATCCCCTGTAGGGCCATATCCCCCAAATTCTGCGCCACATAGAGGCCCTTTTGCAGAGACTTCACCGCTGCATCCGGCTGGTCTAGCTGCACTTGCGCAATGCCCAGACTATTGGCGCAAAGGGCTTGACTGGGCAGATCTTGAGTTTGCTCCGACAGACGCAACCCACGCTGGAGATAGCTCAGAATACTTTCGTAGCGGTCGATGGCCAACTGTTGGCGCGCCTGGAATACCTCACTGTAGCCATAGTTGGCCAGGGCATTGGCTTCGCCAAGACGATCGCCAGCTTCCCGAGCCAAGACTAGCGCTTGCTGACTGGTTTCAATGGCCTTGTCATAGTTCTCCTGGGCGGCATAGGTACGGCTGAGATGGTTCAGGCTTGCGATCTCACAGATGCGGTCAACGGCATCTTGAGAAATCTTGAGCGCTAGAGTGTGGAACTGGAGCGCACGACTGTACTTACCCAACGCACGCTGGGAATACCCCAGGAGCGTGAGGATGCGCGCTTTTGCCGTTGTGTTAGGCACCTGTTTCAGCGGCTGATCCAGATAGTCTAGGACGGCCTGCAGCGGCTCCCCCGACAGCGCAGCAAACAAACTGCCATAGAGGGGAAAATATTTTTGCTGGGAGAACTGGCGGAGGATTTGTAGGGCAATCTGAAAACCACCAGCCGATAGAGCATCTTGCCGGAGTTGGCTGAAGCGATTCGACAGCTGGCTCCAAATGACCGTAAACGTAATAAAGGTCGCAATGGTCAGTCGCTTACCGGCTTTCGGATCGTAGGGCTGTTTGTCGAACCAGTTGACCAGTCCTAACTGTAAGCGCTGCAGGACCAGGGCAATTTCGACCCAACTCTCCAGACTCAGCGGCGCCGGTACAGCTGCATCGATATCCCCCTTGGCAACTCCCTCTAACAGCCGCTTCAAGTCCGGGCTGGTGACTTTTTTTGCCCAACTTTGCCAGGGACCACGCTGGGCTTCATCACCGCCAAACCCAATTGAGCCTTGTCCTTGTTCATAAATCCAGCTAACGACGTCGCTTTCAAGCAAACGCCAGGTTTTTAGACCTTGCATTAGCCCCGCAGATAGGTCCAAAAGTACCGCTGGATCGCTCGTTTGCTCCGCCTGATTTTCCAGCAGGACAGCTAATTTCTTGATGTCATCTCGTTTGAGTGTATCTGGCTGGTTAGGGTCAAGGGCAGATAACAACGGCTGGAGACGATCTTCGACCTCGGCAGGCGCATCATCTTCTAGGTCGGCAGCGATGAAATCGGCAATTTCCAGCAAGGTTTCACTGGTTTGATTATGCTGCTGCCAGCGGTCCCACTCCCCTTGAATCATTTTGAGGGCACGCTGTTGGCGCTGGGCTTTAGCCTGAACTAACGCATCATCATCCTGAAGACGGTTGTGAATATCGCCACTGATCTCATCTAGACAACGCTCAAATAGCTCGGCTGTGCCCACTTCGATATCGGCCGCCAGCAAGTCGTAAACCTGGGTCTTAGAACGGATTTCACCCTTCAGCGTCAGAGCAATAATGTGATGGACTAAATCTAAATAGCGATCTCGCATCAGCTTCGTAAAGAAATTGCCATACCCCTACATTTCAGCTTAACAAAGCTTAAACCCTTTCTTGAGCGGCTCTTAACAGTATCTGAAGGTTGCTGCGGTTAGATTCTAGTCGCAAGATGGGTAGATTCATTCGACTGCGTCGCCAAGCGCTAGATTCGAGGCTGTCACCGCTGGGAACTCGCTCGCGCCCACGATGAAGGCGATAGACAGTCGCGAAACTGGAGAATAAAGGACTTCCGCGCCATAACGCTCAAAATCCTGAATATTGGCACCCAGTGACCGCCGTCGCTGCACACCCCCCAACAAGGGCTTTGGTAGCAACGGCCATAGCAGCGCTAGAGGCAGGTCGCGCTTAAGCAAAAGCACAAAGCGCGGTATCAGCCGCGCTTTGTGCCCAAATTGCTCAGTAGGTGTAATGCCCGTGATTAAGCATCGCTATCCAGTTCAGCCGCCTCAACGAGGATAGTCTGAGGCCGATCACCACGCTGAATCTTGACACGCAACCGATCACCAATTCTGGCGTGGTCGACTAAAGACTGCAGCTGATCGGCGGTCGTCACAGTCTCATTGTCCACGGACACAATCACATCGCCTCGACGTAACCCGGCTTCAGCCGCTGGTGTATTGGGCAGAACACGAACCACCAAGACACCGTCAATCTCGGGGAGGTCTAGCCCAGCATTGGGATCTTCATTGTTACGCTGGGCCATGTCAGGGGTAAGGGACGCAATTTGCACCCCCAGATACGGGTGCGCAATGCGCTCGCCCCGAGACAGCTGAGCCTGGACTTCTTTAGCCTTGTTGATAGGAATCGCAAAACCAATACCCATGGCATCAGCCCGGATAGCGGTGTTAATGCCAATCACCTCACCTTGGGCATTGAGCAACGGCCCACCGGAGTTGCCCGGATTAATCGCAGCATCGGTTTGAATAAAATCTAGGCGTTTATCGGGAATGCCCACGGTCGCGCTAGAACGCTTCAGGGTACTGACAATGCCTAGAGTCACGGTGTTGTCGAGACCCAAAGGGTTGCCCACGGCAATGGCCCAATCGCCTACTTCAATCCCGTCTGAGTTACCCAGGGGCGCAACCGGCAGATCGGCGGAGTCTTCTATTTTGACCACCGCTAAATCGGTGATGTCATCGGCACCCTCGACAATCCCCTCAAAGGAACGACCGTCCTTCAGGGTGACGGTCACCTTGTCGGCCTGATCGACCACGTGAGCATTGGTCAACACATACCCAACACTGTCAATAATAAAGCCCGACCCCTGACCGCTGAGCCGCTCTTCCTGGGGAATGCGCTGGAAGGTATCAGGCCCCATGAACCCGCGGAAAAAAGGGTCATCGTAGAACAGATCAGGGACATTACGCGTAATGGTGCGCTCCGTATCGATGCGAACGACGGCTGGCCCCACCCGACGAACGGCAGCGGCAACAAAGCTTTCACTGGAGAGCGTCGGCGCTGCCAGCAGTGGGCTGGTCGGAGACTCCACAGTGTCTTGGGCTGCGGCAGGCAGCATCCATAGACTGTTGCTTAGCAAAAAGACCAGCAAGCCGGTCAGGGTGATGCGAAGCAGCGGATATCCGGTGGTGAAAAACTGGTTCATCGGTCTTACGGCATTCAATGGCACTCACATTGCATCCATTCTGGCAGGTTCAACTATAACCGTGGGAGGATAACCGAATGTCGGTGAGGTAGGGCTATGGGAAACGGGTTGCAGCTGACAATGCGGGGCAAACGGTCAGGTGCGATCGCACCATCTTTGACGGGGCAGTTGCCCCCCCTCCGAGTCACCCACCTCTGCTTAGCGGCCCTCCCCCTTCTGCTCACAGCCTGTTCTGACCTGAGCGAAACCGCCCGCTACAGACAGGACCTTGCCATCCACCTCAGCGTCAGCGGGGCCAAAATGTATGGCGCTTACTGGTGCCCCCATTGCGCCACCCAAAAAGAGCTTTTTGGAGCTGCTGCCAATCAGATTCCCTACATTGAATGTGACCCAGAGGGTGACAACAGTCAGACGTCGCTGTGCCAACAACAGGGCATTACGGCCTACCCCACGTGGGAAATCAACGGCGAGTTTCGCCAGGGTGTCCATCCTTTGGGCAAGCTTGCGGACCTGACTGAATTTCCGCCGCCACCAGCAGGATGGTTTGAGCAGAGCCCCAGCGGCGGGAGCTCAGCCGCACCTTAGTATGGGTGCGCTCGAGTTATAGCCGTCGCCCCAAAGGCCCTTTTTTGGGGTTTATGCACGACGGCGGTCCACTGGGCGACCATACTGGGCACTTGCGCACCAGGATTGTCCGAAGCGCTTGGCCCAACACGGTGCGCTGGGTTAACCCTGGAAGAAAATACGCCTATTGGGCCATTTTCTTAGAAGCAAAGTGGCGAGCGCGATATGAGTGGTCTCGTCTTCTCGTTCACCAGTCCAAGCTCCTAGCCCGGCAAGCAAACCGAACCCAGCTTAGGAATAGAATGGGTGCCCTAGGCCAAACGGGTTACGTTACTGGGCAGCCCAAGCCAGGTGAGCAGCACGATAAAAATGGGCCATCTGACTCAAGGTGTGCAGCGTCCACCGGGCATGCTAAGCGGAGTTATCGTCATTCAGACAGCCCAAAACGTATGCCTGCGCCTGCTCAGCTCATCGGCCAAACCCTCAAAGAACAGTATTTTCTCCAATCGTTACTGGGAGAGCACGACGGCAGGCAAACCTACCTGGCTGAAGACCAGCAGGCCCAGCCGGTAGTGGTGAAACTCTTCTTATTTGGCCCAGGGGCCACCTGGGACGCCTTCAAACTTTTCCAACGCGAAGTGGCGACGCTCCAGGCCCTGAATCATCCGTTGATTCCAGACTACATTGACGCCTTCGAGACAGACACAGAACTGGGTAAGGGGTTTGCCCTAGTGCAAGCCTATGTGCCCCATAAGTCCCTAAGAAATTGGGTCGAGGCCGGTCGTCAGTTCACGGAAGCTGACGTCGTCCACGTTGGCACAGAAATGCTGAACATCTTGAAAGACCTGCACGGACTACAGCCACCTATCATTCACCGCGATATTAAGCCCAGCAATATTCTCTTGGGAGATCGAAGCGGCCATGACACCGGACAAGTTTTTCTGGTGGATTTTGGCTCGGTGCAAGTCGTTAACCCAGGCGGCGGCACACGAACAGTGGTTGGCACCTACGGCTACATGCCCATGGAGCAGTTTGGGGGGCGTGCGGTAGCGGCCTCAGACCTCTACAGCTTGGGAGCTACGCTGATTTATCTGGCCAGCGGCAAACACCCCGCTGATCTGCCCCAGAATAATCTGCGCATTGACTTTACCAACCAGGTGTCTCTGAGCCAGCCCATGGTGAACTGGCTGACTGCGCTCACCCACCCAGACCCTGCCCAGCGGCCCCAGGATGCGGCAACAGCGTTAGAACAGCTCCAGTCCGTCCACAGCAATGCGCATGCAGATTCGGCCATCGCGGCGTTTCCCAACATCGACATTCAAACCGCCGCGGACCATGTGGACATTACGCTGCCTCGCAGCAGTGTTTACACGACAAAGACGATCATTTTTAACTATCGCCGCCATGAGATATTGGGCGAGGCACTGGGATTCATCGCCCTATTTTATGTTGTCGCAGCGCCGCTGGCACTGGTGGCTGCGCTATTGGGTTTTCCAGCCGGATTGCGCCTCTGGTTCGGCATGTTTTGGCTGTGGTATCCCATTCTGATGGGTTTGTTTTGGATGGTTGGGGCAGGCATCAATCGGCTACGACAGCTGGGGGTGCGCCGCTATCGGCTTAGACTAGAAACCCAAGATGGCAAACCTTACACCAGCCTCATCGGCTTGTTTAAACGCAAGAACAGGGATACAGCGATAACGATGGCGGTACCAACCTGCGGCATCTACGACATTTACCGACGGGGCTACAAATTTACGCTGATGTATCGCGATCGCAACCATGATCGCTCCAGCCACAGCTATCACTTTTCTTTTCTAATCAGCCGTTCCCAACTCAAGCCCCTTGTCGCCGCCCTACAGGCCTGGCAACCCAGCTTCAGAGTCAGAAAAGCCTTCCACGTCAAGCCAGGAGCTAACGACTGAGACCCTCGCCTTCCCTAAAGGGGGTGCTTTGGCGTTCTAACCGATAGAGTGATCGCGACAAATCTGCTGAACACATCGTCAATAATTGTGTCATTCAACATCCCATACACCTATTGACGAATCTCAAGGAACCCCGGATAACTATCACTAGCAACGCACATGCAGTTCGGGCTGTGCATCCTCGTCTGCGGCAAATCTGTGGCAAAATCCTCTTCAAAAAGTAAGTCTAAAACCACCTCTAAAACCACCAAAGTCTTGGCCATCTTCAACGGAAAAGGCGGCGTTGGCAAAACGACTACTGCCGTCAATCTGGCTGCGATTCTGGCGGAAAATCGATCTGTTCTACTGGTGGATGCCGACCCCCAGGGCTCAGCCAGTTGGTGGGTCGAACGCGACGATACCGACCTAAACTTTGACTTTTCGCAAGAAAACGATGCGCAACTGCTTGGTCGGCTAACCGGCATCAAAGACTATGATTTGATAGTGGTAGATACCCCTCCGGCCCTAAATTCTGAAGCGATTACCGCTGTTATGCCCGTGGTGGACTATCTGCTGTTGCCCACGCCGCCTGCCCCCATGGACGTAGCGGCACTGGTGCGGACGGTGAAAACCGCGATTCAGCCTGCTAGGGTTCCCTATCGGGTGCTGTTTACAAAGGTCGACTCGCGCAGTCTCAAAGAGGCGCAAGAGGCCCAGTCTATGCTCACGGAGCTAGACATTCCAGCCTTTGAGTCGTTTATCCGCAGCTACAAGGCCCACGAGCGCGCCGCCATTGACGGCCTGCCCATTACCCAGTGGAAAGGCCCCAACGCCCACGAAGCCAAAGCAGACTACTACCGCGTCGTAACCGAAATCCTGATGGATTGGAAATAGCCATGACCAAGAAACGGATCGCTGACCTGCTGAAGGAAGAAGTGGAAAAATCGGATGAGTCTGCGGGCACCGCTGAATCTAGTGCTGAGTCAGCGCCTGAAGCGCAACCGAAGCAAACTACCCCGCGCCGAACCCGAAAAACACGCACCAGTCGCACCACCCCAAGCACGACCAAATCCAGCACGACCAAATCCAGCACCGCTAAATCCAGCACGGCCAAAACAACACGGGCCAAAACCAAGACAGCCGCAGCATCGACACCGGCTTCATCCGCCACAGTCGAGGTTACAGCCACCCCCCTAACCGACACCCCTGCCTCTGAAGCAACAGACATCAGCGTTGCCGCCGAAATCCTCAAAAACCGAATTACGGAACTCGAGCATCAGTTAGCTGCCGCTAACCAGAAGGTGACCGACCTACAAGAGGATGTCAAAACGCATCAGGACCGGGTTTACGAACTTAAAGATCAGTTGGATGCTGCGCAGAAAGCCGCCAAAAAGCAAGACACAACCCTCAAGAAAGTCAGTACCGAACTCGAAACCGCCAAAGACACGATTCGTCAGCTGACAGCGGCGCCCCCCACCGAAGCCGCAAGCCCACCGCCCGCCCAGTCCACAGACCTTAAACCTGTAGAGAAAAAGCCCGCCCACCCCATTATGGGCGCCGACTTGGCACGAAATCGACAGACCCTCAGCGCCCGACGCCCGCCACGGGGCAGTAAATCTATCCCCGACTATGCCATTTTGCGCGACGGTCAGCAGAACAGCATGCTGTCGGATGATGACATCGGCTGGGTGGATTAAACGCTGGGTGGATTAAACGCTGGCCGGATCAAACACTGGCCGGATCAAACAAGGATATTGCTGTGGCTGACCTGACGTTGAGACGATGCCGTCTGCCGGGGCGGTTCGATGAACTGGTGGACATCGCCATTGAGGGAAACCGCATCACTGCGATCTCACCCCAATTGCCATCCAGTGACACACCCTCAAGTTCGCAGGACATCCAGGACCAGGACATCAACATTGACGGCAAGCTGGTCAGCCCCCCATTTGTCGAATCGCACATCCATTTGGACTCCGCCCTGACCGCCGGAGAACCGCGCTGGAATAGCAGCGGTACGCTGTTTGAAGGCATTGAAATCTGGCGCGAGCGCAAGCAATCCCTCACCCTAGACGACGTCCAGGACCGCGCCATTGCCGCGCTGAAGCTAATGGCGGGACAAGGTACCCTGTTTGTCCGTAGCCATGCCGACGTTAGCGAATCCACCTTGACGGCCCTCAAGGGGCTCCTAGCCGTCAAAGAAAAGGTCAAAGACTGGGTCACCCTACAGATCGTGGCCTTCCCCCAAGATGGCCTCTACGGCAGCCCCCAGAACGCAGAATTGATGGAGGAAGCGCTCCGGCTAGGGGCAGACGCCGTCGGCGGTATTCCGCACTATGAGATGACCCGAGAAGACGGTGTTCAATCGGTCCACACCATTTTTGAGCTGGCTCAACGCTACGACCGACTGATCGACATTCACTGCGATGAAATTGACGACGAGCAGTCCCGCTTTCTCGAAGTCATGGCCGCCTGCGCGATTCGCCACGACTATGGCCACCGCACCACCGCCAGCCACACCACCGCCTTTGGCTCCTATAACGATGCCTACGCATTTAAGCTGATGGGCATGTTGCAGCGGGCCCATCTCAACTTTATCGCCAACCCCCTGATCAACATCACCCTGCAAGGCCGCACGGACACCTACCCCAAACGTCGCGGCGTCACGCGGGTCAAAGAGCTATGGCAGCGGGGGCTCAACGTTAGCCTAGGTAATGACTGCATCCAAGACCCCTGGTATTCCTTAGGCACCGGTAATCTGCTGGATGTCGCGTCGATGGCCGTCCATGTCTGTCAGATGACCGGCATGGACGAAATCGCCGCCTGCTACGACATGGTGACCACTCACGGGGCCCAAACCCTGAACTTGGGCGACGCCTACGGATTGGCCGTGGGGCGTCCCGCTAACCTGATTGTGCTCGATGCCGTCAGCCCCTACGATGCCATCCGAAGACGCGCTACCGTGACCCACGTCATTGCCCGGGGGCAAATTTTAGCCCAGACAGTACCCACAGCAACCCATTGGCATGGCACAGAAAAGGGTAAGAGCTAGGGTGGGTCAGCCCATCGGCCCGCAGACGGGGTAGAAACAAAGAAAAGTTTCAAGTTCGTGAGATCGTGGCTATTTCTCACCCGACGCGTGAACCTATTGTGAAGGATGACATCACACTGAGGGCGAGCTTACGTACGTGTGCAAAGATTTAGCAGGTACTTTTTAATACCCATAACCGTATCTGGTTGCTCAACGATCGGTGTATCGCAGCGCCAGGATGGTTTCTCCCCGTAAAACTGCCCCCAGGAATATCTCCAGAGATATCCCCAAAAATATCCTAAAAAGATATCGGAAAAGTCGATCGACGACAAAGCGGACAGACATAATATGAGTGCCCCCCTGATTGCACCGCTGCTGTCATAGCCAAACCGGTCTTCGACACCGGAGTCTCCCAAAACGCGTCACCGGAGTCCCCCGACAAGCGCGTCCCCATAGCCCAGCTCAGCCCCCTTAGCCCGGCTCATCACATCAGCTTTTTTGCCATCAGCGGATCACCCTCCAGTGCCTTGACTAACAGTAAGTACATCCAAAAACTCAAGCCGAAAAAGCCGACAACGCCTATCATTGGTGGCCGGTACAAAATTGTCGCGGCACTCGGTAAAGGGGGCTTTGGCCAAACCTTTTTGGCCCACGACCTGCACCTGCCGGGAGAACCGCAGTGCGTGGTTAAGCAGCTCAAGCCTCGCCGTCACGATCAGCGATCGCTAGCCTCTGCCCGCCGCTTATTCGACGCTGAGGCGAAGGCGCTCCACGACCTGGGGCACCATCCGCAAATTCCTTATCTGCTGGCCCACTTCGAAGAGCAGGAACAGTTTTTTCTCGTACAAGAGTTTATTGAAGGCGAGCTGCTAAGCCAAGAGTTATCTCACCATTCCCCCTTGCCCGAGAGTCAGGTCATCGCTCTACTCCAGGAAGTTTTGGACACCTTAGTGTTTGTCCACGAGCGTCAGATTGTCCATCGCGATATCAAACCGTCCAACCTCATTCGCCGTCGCCACGATCAGAAAATTGTGCTGATCGATTTTGGCACTGTTAAGCAGGTTAATGCCCCCCTAGATCCTAGCGACGATAGCTTTAGCGTCTCCATCGCCATTGGCTCCCTGGGTTATATGCCCAATGAGCAACTGGCCGGGCGGCCTTGTCTCAGCAGCGACATTTTTGCCGTGGGTATGCTGGCAATTCAGGCCCTCACCGGGATCGAACCCAAGCGCCTGCGACAAGATCTCAAAACCAGTGAGGTGGTCTGGCAGCATCAAGCCGACGTCAGCCCAGAGCTCCAGCGGCTGATCAACACCATGGTGCGTTACGACCACCGACAGCGCTATGCGTCGGCCAAGGAAGCGCTGGCTGCCTTAGCCCGCATCGTGACGCCATCGGCCATCAAGATTTCGCCAATGGGGTCCGAAAACGTCAGTAGCGTTTGGTTTGAGCGGGGCGAGCGCAACTTTGAGCGGGCTGAGTACCGAGAAGCGGTGGCTTGCTACGATGCCTTCCTAGAGGCCGCACCCGACGACACCATGGCTTGGTTTAAGCGGGGTATGGCCCTAGAGTCCTTGACCGATTTGGCCGGTGCGATCGCAGCCTACGATCGCGTCATTCAGCTCCAACCGGACGACTACCTCGCCTGGATGAAGCGCGGTAAAGCGCTGGAAGCTCTAGGGGAACTCCAAGAGGCCCTCACCGCCTACGAAGAGGTCACCCACCTACAGCCCGACAACTACTGGGTCTGGTATGACCGGGGGCAACTACTTGAGCAGCTTGACCGTCCCGAAGACGCCATTCGTGTTTACGGCAAAGCAATCCAGCTCAAGCCTGACTTTAAGACCGCTAAGGAGCGGCGCAAGCACCTGCTCAAAGCCCAGGGACACATCGATCA
>JBCBOC010000214.1:0-6423 GCA_039821475.1 Cyanobacteria bacterium J06632_22
CAATATTCATAATCAAAGTTTCGAATTTCAGGTACGGGCATTATGTGTCCTTTTGATGAGGGGCTAAATAGTTAGCCTTGAAGAGGTCGGATTTAGGTTTCAGATGGCAATGAAGCTCTGCACCTAGGGCATTACGACGGTTGATACCATCGGTTTGTCCGATTCACTCACATTCAAGCCTTGAGGCTTGGCATCTAGCCTACAAGGCATATTCGATCGCTATCTTACTATGACGTCCGTAAGCCTGGAGAGTTGATGATCTTTACAGACACCAGCCTCTACGGCAGTAGGGGGTATTTTGGGGCAGTATTCAGAAGCATTCGTTGTCCGTACAGCTTCGGTCATGTTGCTTGAGACTCTGAGTGTGGCTATCCCTTATGCACAGAGCATGCTGTGACTGAATGCTAAAGATGTTGGGAAGGCGTTGCTTCGGTCAAAGTTGCGCCGATCAGACTGTTTGAGTAATGGGGAATGACGGGTGCTGCCGGTGGGGAGTCTGGCCAATGTGGGGGGCTAGCCCGTTTCGTTGAGCACGTCTAGTGTTTAGGATATGACGAAGCAATGAATCGCAATTGGCGTTCCATCAGCGTCTCTGGGGGCAGAGGCGCTTTTTTATAGCCGTCGTCACCAAGACCCTTATTTGGAGTTGGTGCGCGACGGCGGGTCACTGGGCTCCAATCTCAGTTGAGCACTAGAACTGTCCAAAGCAAAGTGGCGAGAACTGATGTGAGTGTCTTGCTCCGGTTGTTGTTGTAGCATTCTCTTCTGGCAGCACTCTCTTCTGGCATCTCTTCTGGCAGAAGAACAATGACACTGTTGGGTGCTGTGAGTCGAGTGTTGTGAGCAGGTACGCGAGACTTTGGCGCTGGAGTGGCGCCAGCGTGGACTAAGGCTTGCTCCAGCGCTTAATGTTGGGGCGATACTCACTATTGCCCCAACATCTGCAACTTATACAAGCTCGCATACAGCCCATCGTGCGCTAGTAGCTCCTCGTGGTTGCCTTGTTCTACTAAGTGACCCTGCTTTAGCACCAAAATACGGTCCACGTTGCGAATAGTCGACAAGCGGTGGGCGATGATAATGGCTGTACGATTCTCCAGCAGCGTGTTCAGCGCCTGCTGAATGGACGCCTCGGTGCCCACATCTAGATTCGCTGTGGCTTCGTCCAGCACCAGAATTCCAGGGTTACGAATGGCGGCGCGGGCAAAGGCCAGCAGTTGTTTCTCCCCGCCGGACAAGTTGGTGCCGCGCTCCCGGAGCTGGGTGTTGTACCCCTGAGGCAGCGACTCCACAAACTGGGCAATGTTGGTGCGCTCTGCTGCCCGCTGCACCTCGGCCATAGAATAGGTCTCGCCCAGGGTAATATTGCTTTTCACATCCCCCGAGAACAGAAAGCCGTCTTGCAAAATGATGGCCATGCGCTGACGCAGGTCGCCCTGGGTCAGGTCGCGAATATCCACACCGTCTAGCAGAATCTGCCCCTGGGTGACTTCATAGAGGCGGCAGAGCAGGCGAATGATAGAACTCTTGCCCGCCCCCGTTGGCCCTACCAGGGCAACTTTTTCGCCGGGGCGAATGGCAAAATCTAGATCCTTCAGCACGTATTCGTCAGGCTTGTAGCCAAACCAGACATTCTTGAAGCGAATTTCGCCGGGAATCGGCTCGTCCTGCTCATCGGTGCGCATGGGCAATGCGACCGGGTGGGCCGGGTCGCGAATTTCTACCGGCTCACTGAGCAAATCGTTGATGCGCTCGATGGCCGTGAACCCGGCTTGAATGGCTGTGAACTTATCCGCAAACTGACGCAATGGGTCAAACAGACGCTGGGCAAACAGAATAAAGGTGGTGAGCTTACCAATTTCTAGCCCGTCGCCCATGACCAGCCAGCCCCCCAAGGCGAGGACAGCTGCGATCGCAACCAGGGCAATCCACTCTAGCGTGGCCGATACTGCCGAATCATGGAAAATCGTCTTATCGACCGCACTAATATAGTTTTGGTTCGTGTTACGAAAGAGTTCAGCGTTAAACCGCTCCCGCCGAAACAGCTGCACCACTTCAATGCCGGAAATATTTTCCTGTAGGTTGGCATTGAGCTGAGACAGCTCTTCCCGCGCGGTGTAGTTGGCCTTACGGTACTGCTGCTGAAAATAAATAATCAGCCCTGTAATGGGTATCAGCAGCGAAATCAGCAATAAGCCTAGCCGCCACTCCAGCACCAGCATGGTCACCGCGGACACCAAAATGGTGAACATGTCGCTAAAGATGCCCACGGCCCCCGTCGAGAACACGTCCCCTAGGGCATTGACATCGCTGGTTAGACGGGTAATCAGCTTGCCGACCGGAGAGCGATCGAAAAACCGCATCGCCAGCGAACTCACATGACGAAAGAGGTCATTGCGAATGGAGTAAGTAATATCTTGCCCCACCTCCTGCACCAAATAGCTCTGCCAGCCATCGAGCGCTAGTCGCGTAAAAATAGCCGTTAGTAGCAGCACAATCAGTACGTTCAGGCTGCTTTGCAGGGTCATGTCGGCAAATATTCCCCAGATCCCTGCTTCCTGATTGATCACCGTAATGGCCTGACCAATCAGCACCGGCTGCATCGCTTGGGCAATCGATAGCGGGAAGAGCAGCAGTAGCGGTAGCACTAGCCGTCGCCGGTTTTTAGCAATGTAAGGCCACAGCTTTTGAAACAGCCGCCAGTCTCGTTGGGTAGCAGTAGTGGCAGGAGATGCAGAGGAAACCATAGCGGTTGAGCGGTGAGGAAGTGAGGGAGTCAGGGGGAGAGGCGGGCGGTGAGCCCGTACCCATTCCAGACCCGCAGACCAATGCGGATCCGACCCGAATCCTGTACCAGCCTAGCGCCCTAAAGACATTACTGCCTTCCCACCGAGCGCAGCGGCCCCACCAGCGCAGCACCCTTACCTCGCGGCCTGAAAGCTATTGAACACAAAAACACCAATGCAGAGGAGCAGCAGCAGCCAAATCACGATACCGGGAATAAACGTGAGAATACCGAAACCCCGGAGGACCCATACCAGGACCGTCAATCCCAATAGCATCAGGAATAGTTGAGTTCCCGGGCGTAGTCTAAATCGCTTTGGCATGTTTTTATGATCGCTCGAAATGCTACTGGGGAATGCTACGGGTGCCGGCGAAAACGTTAAGGAAGGCGGTTCCCAAAGTTTACTCAGACTTTACCAAGCAACCCTCTGCCTTAATGCTTCGTCCACAGTGTCTAGTCGATAATGGCACAAACCAGAAAGAGTTGATGAGAACGTCTATGGTCGCTACACCGATCCTCAACCCTGCCGCTGAACCCTTGCGGACCAACACTACCGCTCTCTTGAACGGTGAAGTGCTGATCGAAACCCATCCGCATACCGCCACTGGGGCAGCGGTCACGGCTCAGATGTATGTGCCGGTGGTGCGATCGCAACTGTGGGAGCAACTCACAGACTACAGCCGCTGGGTCCATTACTTCCCCCACATCACCGATAGTCGTGTCCTGGGACAGGTTAAAGATCAGGTCAGGGATAAAGCCCAGTCCCACCGGGTGACTCGCCGCCTCTATCAGGCTGCTCGCAAGGCCTTTCTCGTCTTTTCCGCGCAGGTTGAGATCTATCTGCACGTGATTGAAACCCTGCAGCAAAGCATCCAGTTTCGTCTAGAGCGCGGGACCTTTTCAGACTTCGCCGCTGACCTAACGCTGGAAGATTTTCAGCAGGGCACTCTGCTGACCTATTCCGTTCGGGCCACTCCCACGATTCCCGTTCCAGGCTTTCTCCTAGAATCCGCCATGCGGAACGAACTCCCCTGTAATTTGCGCACCATGCGTCAGGTACTCTGTCAGTAAGACCCCTTCAGGTGCTTGCTGATATGCCCGAAAAACTCCTGCCCCTAGATGACCGACTGATTCACTACCTCCGTAGCGTCTCAGTTCGCGAGCCAGCTGTCCTGCAACAGCTCCGGCTAGAAACTGCCCAACACCCGATGGCGGTCATGCAGATTTCCCCGGAGCAGGGACAGTTTATGGCGCTGTTGGTGCAGCTGATCGGCGCTAAGAAAACCTTAGAAGTGGGCGTGTTTACCGGCTATAGCGCCCTCATTGTAGCCCTTGCCCTGCCGGCAGACGGCACCCTCATCGCCTGCGATAAAAGCGAAGAGTATACCGATATTGCCCGTCGCTACTGGCAAACTGCCGGGGTGACTGACAAAATTGATCTGCGCATTGCCCCAGCCACAGAAACGCTGGCTCAGCTCATTGACGACGGTCAGGCAGGCACCTTTGACTTTGCTTTTATTGACGCTGATAAGAGTGGCTACGATCAGTACTACGAGCAGTGCTTACAACTGGTGCGGGCCGGGGGATTAATTGCGATTGACAATGTGCTGTGGTCTGGGCGAGTTGCCGATGCCGACACCACCGATAACCGCACGAAAAAAATTCGTGCCCTCAATCAAAAGATTTACGAGGACGAGCGGGTAGATCTGAGTCTGGTGCCTATTGCCGATGGGTTAACGCTCGTGAGAAAGCGCTGATCGGTTCAGTAGCTGACAGCTGAGAAAATCTGCTATTGACCACAGGCCCGACCTAATTTTGAACAGCGACTACTGTTGTGCTTGAGTCGCTGCTTTCATCAGCTGCCGCTGCCGTCTTTTCTCAATTAGTTTCTCTTTTTTCTCTGGTGTGAGATGAGCAATGCAGTGTGGACAGCTCACTTCGACATCATAATCGGAGGAGGCTTTATCGTCTGGTGACACAGGATGGCCACAGGCATAACAGAGATCGTAACTCCCCGGCTCTAGATCATGCTGTACTGTGACCCTATCATCAAAAACAAAACATTCACCGTTCCATAAGCTTTCTTCTTGAGGGACCGTTTCTAAATACTTGAGAATCCCACCCTTGAGATGGTACACCTCTTCAAACCCTTGCTTGAGCATATAGGCTGAGGCCTTTTCGCAGCGAATACCGCCGGTACAAAACATCGCTACTTTCTTATGCTGGGTAGGGTCAAGCTGTTGTTCGACGTATTCAGGAAAGTCACGAAAAGAGTCGGTATGAGGATTTTGCGCCCGCTGAAAGGAACCAATCCCCACCTCGTACTCGTTGCGGGTATCTACAACCACCACATCAGGGTCTGAGATTACCGCATTCCAGTCTGTAGCCTCTACATAGGTACCCACCTGTTCAGCCGGGTTGGCTTCCGGGTTACCAAAGGTGACAATCTCTGGCTTAACTTTTACCTTCATTTTGTCGAAGGGGGCGCTGTCTGCCCAGGCTTCTTTATGGGTTAAATCCGTAAATCTCGGATCCTGGCGTAGGACAGCTAGGATTGCAGCCACATTCTCCGCCCTTCCCGAAATCGTCGCGTTAATGCCCTCTGCGGCTAGCAAAATCGTCCCTTTTACGCCCTGTTCCAGGCAGCGATCTGACAGTGCTGCCTGAAGAGTTTGACAAACGTGAAGCGTCACGAACTTGTAGAAGGTGACAACGAGCCAACGTTCCATAGCGCAGTCCGAAGCATCCAAAGGTAATTCAGAAACCCATTTTAATCCGACATTCATTCTAGGGCATTGCCATCAGCTTCAGGTAAAGAGCTGGATGATGCCGGTGATGTTATCGCCTCCGTATCCTTGTGCAATTGCTTGCTGATATACCGACTGCAAAGCCTGGCAAACCGAGTGTTGCCTAGTTGTAGACTCAGCTGCATAACGGAAGTCTTTCTCGACTAGGTCTATGGGAAACAGCGGTACATGTTGCTGGTTGATCATCAGCCCACTGGCAGCCTGCATTGCCGGGCTGGTAATCGGTATCTGTCTCAAGATATCCATCGCTTTAGCGGCCTGTAAGCCACTCTGAGTCAGCATGGTTAGCATTTCGGCTAAGGCCGCTACTTGGGCCCCAAACAGGACATTCACCGCCAGCTTCATGGTCATGGCTTGACTGGCGGTGCCAACAACGTGCAGCGTGCTGATGCCAGCGTGGGCCAAAAGCGACTGAACCGCTTGGACGGCAGTAGTGTCACCGCCAGCTAAGCCAATTAACCGCTTGGCTTCGGCTTGAGGGCGGGATCCCACGACCGGAATTGCAAGAAAGGTGTGTTGCTGCTCCGCCAGTGCCGTGGCGAGGTGTTGAACCCAGCGAATCGTCAGTGTGCTGGCTTCGATGGCGATCGCTGCTGGATTGAGGCTATGAATGGCCCCGGTCTTTGCCGCGAGCCACACCTGGCGAGACGCGGCATCATCGCGCACCATGCTGATCACCACATCGGCCCCCTCGGCTGCCTTGCAGGGCGTCGCCGCATAGGTTGCTCCCTGGTCAATTAGCGCCTCAGCTCGCGCACGGGTGCGGTTGTAGACGGTGACGGCGTAGCCTGCCTGCATCAGGTTTGGGCTAGGCGGGCGCCCATCGCGCCG
>JBCBOC010000071.1:0-10030 GCA_039821475.1 Cyanobacteria bacterium J06632_22
AACGTCACACTTCCGCGTTGTTTCAGCCCAGCGTTATACTCAGACCAGTTGCGGATTCGGTAGCTCATGGACCATCGGTTTTTGGTGGTACTTAAACCTTAGTCCACTATCGAATCCGTGACCCTTTCATGCAACAAGGCCCTATGGTGTCCTAATTCGTCCACTT
Organism: Cyanobacteria bacterium J06632_22; assembly: GCA_039821475.1. Taxonomy (GTDB): domain Bacteria; phylum Cyanobacteriota; class Cyanobacteriia; order Phormidesmidales; family Phormidesmidaceae; genus CAWUKV01. Next base: position 167 of record JBCBOC010000071.1, read on the forward strand.
TTATAGTGTTCTGGCGTGTCTACCAGAGGGTGTTCAGGTAGAGCGCTACAGCTGCTGCCCCTAGGGGGACCGTAAGATTGTCGATGCCGAATTGGGAGAGGGTCTCCAGGGCTGTGGCGGTGACCGCCGTCGCAGCGGCGACAGCCCAGGTTTGCCAAGTTGCGCCTTGAACGCTAAGAAGAATCAAAAGTGCGATCGCAAAACTTACCCCTAACATCGTTGCACTACCTTCCCAGCTTTTTTGCTGACCGAGCACCTGATAGGGGTGCTGCCCCCAGCGCTGGCCCACCAAGGCTGCCAGTCCGTCTCCCCAGCTCATAATTAAAATGCCAATGACGCCGTAGTAGGGCTGCTGAGGCCAGAACCAGGCCACAATGCTCCCCATGCTGATGGCATAAAAAAACGTGCCGAGACTGCGCCGGCCCACGCTGTTAACCCCAGGCAAAATGGGTAACCGATAGGAAACCAGCGCCACGATGGCAGCTGCGACCGCAGCGGTTATCCCCATCCAAGCCGGAATCTGTCGCCACCAAGCCAGCAGAATGACCTGTCCGGCACCAATGTGCACAATTTTTCGGGTTAGTTCTGCCCCGTAGCCCTGTCGTCTAGCTATTTCTGAGGCGCTACCCACCAGGCCTAACCAGAGCACAACTAACCCCACGGACAGGCTCCAATCCAAGAGCGGCCAGTCTGTCGTCAGGCTGTCTAGATCAGAAAAAGTAGAAAACGTCATCAGCCGCAATCGTGACCGGTGGATACACTCAAACCATCTGTCCTATTATTGGCGGAATTTGACGCACTCCGAGTAAGTTTCTAGGGTCAACTGCCCAACGGCTGCTATGTTGATGGGGAAAATTGCACTCTCTGACAGGAACTATGGGGACCACCTACAAGCGGGTGCTGCTGAAGCTCAGCGGCGAAGCCCTGATGGGCGATTTGGCCTACGGCATTGATCCAGCCGTCGTAGCAGGTATTGCTCGAGAGGTGGGGACTGTCCTAGAACAGGGCGTTCAGGTCGCAATTGTGGTTGGCGGCGGCAATATTTTTCGCGGCGTTAAGGGTTCAGCGGCGGGCATGGAGCGAGCTTCGGCAGACTACATCGGTATGCTAGCCACGGTGATGAATGCGCTGACGTTGCAGGATGCACTGGAGCGGGAGAATATCCCGACCCGTGTGCAGACGGCGATCTCCATGCAGGAGATCGCAGAACCCTACATTCGTCGTCGGGCGATTCGCCACTTGGAACGCAATCGGGTGGTGATTTTTGGCGCTGGATCGGGCAATCCCTTTTTCACGACTGACACCACCGCCGCGCTTCGGGCCGCAGAAATCAACGCTGAGATTTTGCTCAAGGCCACCAAGGTTGATGGCGTTTATGATTCTGACCCTAAAACTAACCCCAGCGCGAAGCGGTACGAAAGCTTAACCTATAGCCACGTGCTGGCCAAAGACCTTAAAGTAATGGATGGCACAGCCATAGCGCTGTGCAAAGATAACAGCATTCCTATCATGGTGTTTAACCTGGCTGTCAAAGACAATATTCGGCGCGCCATGATGGGAGAATCCATCGGTACGATTGTGGGAGATAACTGTGAAGTTAGGTGATATCAGCGACGTTGAAGACGCAATGCAAAAGGCCGTTGAAGCCACTCAACGAGCCTTTAATACCATTCGCACTGGACGGGCCAATGCCTCGCTGCTAGACCGAATTATGGTTGACTACTACGGCAGTCCAACGCCACTAAAGTCCTTGGCCAATATCAGTACTCCGGACTCAAGCACCTTGATGGTCCAACCCTACGATGCAAGTAGCATCAGCAATATTGAGCGGGCTATTTCGATGTCTGATGTGGGGTTGGTGCCTAATAACGATGGTTCGGTCGTTCGGTTAAACATTCCACCGTTGACGAGTGAACGCCGCAAAGACTTTGTCAAAATGGCGGCAAAATATGCCGAAGAAGGTCGGGTGTCGGTCCGTAATGTTCGTCGTGATGGTATGGACATGGCCAAGAAATATGAGAAGGATGGTGACATCTCGGAGGACGAGTCACGCGATCTACAGGACGAAGTACAAAAACTGACGGATAGCTATATTGCTAAGATCGATGCGGCCCTTAAGGATAAAGAAGCGGACATCATGAAGGTATAGCGTCGGTGTTTGACTGCATCATTATTGGCGCTGGCCCGGCAGGGGCTACGGCAGCGTATCATTTAGCCCGTTGCGATCGTCGGGTGCTACTGCTCGAAAAGGCCAAGCTGCCCCGGTACAAACCCTGTACAGGCGCGGTTTCTCCGAGTGTGGTCCAGTGGCTACCGGTGGACTTTTCCCCAGCAATTGACTTCAAAACACGCCGAGTACGCTACACCTGGAAGCTGGCAGATGCCGTTGAGGCTGAGTTAGAAACGGAACCCATTTGGATGGTTCAGCGCTCAGTGTTTGATGCGTTTTTAGTGGAGCAGGCGGCCTCCCAGGGGGCGGCGGTGCAGGATGGCACGCCCGTCATCGGGATCTCGAAAACCGATCAGGGCTGGCAAGTGATGCTGCCCAATGGCGCTCAGACCGCTCGCTATCTGATCGCAGCCGATGGTGCTGTGGGCTCAACTGCTGCCTGGCTGGGCTTTAAAACTCTCAAGGCACGGCAAGCGACGGTTCTGGAGGTTCCCGTGACAACATCACCCCCACCGTCTGCTGTTTACCCCGCTATCAATTTTGAGTTTGGTTTGGTTAAGCAGGGCTGTGCCTGGAGCTTCCCGAAGCAGGGCGGGGTTGCGCTGGGGGTCACTCGCTTTGTTGGGGGTGACCTTAATCAGCCACAGCAGCTTTTGAGTGACTATGCGACCGCCCTCGGGCTTGATGCCAGTCAGGGGACATTCTACCGTCATCCGCTTCAGCTTTGGCAGGGTCGGCGAGCCCTGCATACGCATCAGGCGTTGCTGGTGGGCGAGGCGGCGGGGCTGGTTGATCCACTTGCGGCCGAAGGCATTCGACCGGCTATGTATAGTGGCACGCGGGCTGCCGAGGCGATTGATCGCGCTCTTGCTGGAGCCTCTGATGCGCTCGCGACCTACACCGAAACCATCCATACTGAGTGGGAGACCGACATCCAATGGGCGCAGCGCATTGCTAGCGTCTTTTTTCGGGTGCCTAATATTGGCTACCAGGTGGGGATCAAGCGACCGTCCGCGACAAAGCGCCTGGGCCAGATTTTGGCAGGCGAAGTCCGCTATGTCGATATTGCCAATCGTGTCATTCGCCGCATGAGCACGGGATTACTGCCCGGGCGTCGTTCCTAGGATGTATTCGTTGAAGAGTGTCGGTTGGCTGGGTTTAGATTAGCTTAGGTGACTTCGTCATAGTTCATAGCCAGTGTCGCCCAACTCGAAGCATTGAGGGTGTAGCTGTCTGATGCAGTCCCAGTGTTTCGGTCGGGATTGCCGGAGTCCAGATCGGCCAGTATTGCTTCAGCGAGGGCAAGGGCCCGTTCCCCCAGATCTACGCGCTGGCTGCTGCTTTTTGGGGTTAGGGTGCTCAGAACGGCCGTGGCCTGGATAAAGGGGGTAGTGCTGCAAATGAGCAGCGTTTCAACGCTGCCTATGGGATCTTCTACCCCCCAATCAATATCCGCCTCTGGCAAAGTAAAAGTTGTCCCTGGGGCGACTATGTAACGATTTTGCAGTGGGATCGGGGACTCATCATCGGGAACCAGGGGGGGCGGGACAAATGCGAGCATACGATCGCGCGCATCCAGACTGACAAAGATAAAATACAGGGGCACCGCATTAAAGTTGGCAACCTGATAGCGGAGACGACTGCCCGTTGACACCGTGAGAGGGAGTGGCTGTTCTTCTAGCTGCGCCGCTTGGCGACTCTTAGGCAGTTCTGGACGCAGAGTTTGACGTTGGCTCAGGAGTTTTTCCTGGGGGCTGGTCATGGTTAAATTCAGACGGACTGCCAGCCGCGAAGACTGCGTGTTAATGGTAGCGCGGAGCCGCTTCATGGCCAGCAGAATTTGTAGTTTTGGCGTCAGTCGCGTAATGGCGGCTTTAATGGCTTCTCCGCGGGATGCCAGGGTGCCCGGTAACAAGTCGCGGGTCGGTAGAAACAGGCCGTACCCCTGCTTGGTCCCGGTTTCCTCCGGGGCAATATCCAGGCTGGCGGTTTGGGTCGGTTCTGCAGGGGGTTTGCCAAACAGGCAGTCTGCTGGCTGGGAGGGCGTCGTGGTGGAGCTGATAAACGGCAGTGCCGCCAAGGCACTGGTGGCATCCACCCGCTCAATTCGCGCTAGGCTCTGGTCAATGGCAACCACGAGGTCGACTTCCTTCGGTAGGACCCGAATCGCCTCAATGACGGCCGTCCCCACAGACCAGTTTTGTAGCTGTGTGTCGGAAAGATTGGAGAGGTCGACCTGGGCAACCAGGCCACTGCGACTGCGTCCGGGACGGGCCATTCCCTCACTGTCCAACGGCTCGTACCATGACTTATCGCTATAGGGCAATGCTTCTGGCAGGAGCCCCCCGAGCCATAGGCTTGCCGTGCGATTGTTGCGTTCAGTCACAACGGCATCGATAGGTTTCGCGGTTGGCAGCATGCCCTCGTAGGGCTGTAGAGTTTCGTCATAGCGTTGCCCACTGAGTTGGGGGTGCTGCGCTGCGATCTGCTGCATCGATGAACGGGTGTATCCCATTAGTTTGATCAGCTTGACCGGTGGGGCCAATGACCATAGCTGTCGAGTTAGGGCGTAGGTGAACAGCCCGGCATTGATTTCGTCCCAGTCACATTCAATGGTGAGTTGTTCGGGACGCGCCGCGCTTAATAGCAGCCCTGGAAATAACGGTGGCACGGCGGGCTTTTCGCCCAATATGTTGGTCAGGAGAGGGAGATCGGTAAACCCATCACCGGTTGGATAAACCGGGCGCGATCTGACCTTGAAGCCGCCTGTTAAGGGAACATCTGGACCGATAAAGCCAGCGTCGATAACGGTCGTAACGGATTTAGCTTTGAGGGTTTTGAGGAGCTGTTTGAGGGTGTCTTCGCTCAGGTCGTGGATCCATGGGGATGCAGCACTAGGTAAGGTGCCATCGATGGGGACCAACGTTTTGAGGGGGGTGTTGGCTGCGTCTGTGCCTTGCCCCAGGCGCAGCTGACTGCCATAACCGCTAAAGTGCAAGACGACAACGTCGCCTGGCTGGGCTTGCGATCGCAAATGTTGGTCGAAGGCCTCGACGATGCCCTGTCGCGTTGCCTGCTGATTGGTTAGCGTCAGAATGTCGGTGGGTTGGAAGCCAAACCGATGAATTAACAACTCTCGCTGTAGGTCTGTATCTGTGACGCAGCCTCGCAAAGCAGGGGCGCTATCTCGAAAGGATTCCCCAACGACCGATTGGGAATAAGTATTAATACCGATGAGAAGAGCCAGTTTGCGACGGGTTGGCTGGGCCAGAGCCTGCTGATAGTGCAGCAGTGGCACCTGACCCAGCCCGAGCGCTGAGAGAATGACTCCACTTTTGAGCAGCAGCTCCCGTCGTTTCACTGTTTAGACTCCCAGGGGGGTAGGGGGATGTTAGGACGTTGCCTGCATTGCGCGGGCCAACTCAGCAGCCACCTTAGGACGAGAGAACTGCGGCGGCGGTAGCTCACCGCGGCGCAGCATTTCCCGGACCTTAGTGCCCGACAAGTGGATGCGCTCCTCGGGTGTACTGGGGCTGGTCTTCGTGGTGGCCATGGTCTCGGTGCGAGTGCAGTAGAAGGCATGCTCGAACTTCATGGGCGTAATCCCCAGCTCGTCCGGTTCAAACTCGTCGAAAATATGCTGGGCGTCGTAGGTCCCGTAGTAGTCGCCCACACCGGCATGGTCGCGACCCACAATGAAGTGGGTGCAGCCGTAGTTTTTGCGAATCAGCGCGTGAAAGATTGCCTCGCGCGGCCCAGCATAGCGCATTGCCGAGGGATTGATGGCCAAAATGACTCGATCCTGAGGGAAGTAGTTTTCCATCATGATCTCGTAGCAACGCATGCGGACATCTGCCGGAATGTCGTCCTTCTTGGTGGCCCCCACCAGCGGATGGAGGAACAGACCGTCCACGGTTTCCAGGGCACACTTCTGGATGTACTCGTGGGCCCGGTGGATGGGATTACGGGTTTGGAAGCCCACAATCGTTTTCCAGCCCCGTTCACGAAACAGCTTACGGGATTCTGCCGGATCAATCTGATAGCTGGGAAACAGAGGATGGGCATCTCGTTCTAACAGCCAGACATCACCCGCAAGATTAATAGCGCCCTGATCGTAGATCACCTTGACGCCAGGGTGCTTGTCTTCGTCAGTGCGATAGACATTGACAGCTTCTTTTTTCTTGTCGTAAGTATACTTCTCGCTTAGTTCCAGAACGCCGATAAAGCGTCCTGTGCTGTCGTCGAGACGGACGAGGCTGCCCAGCTGCAGCGGTTCAGCAACGGCTTCGGTGACAGAGAGGGTCACCGGCACGGACCACGGCGTGCCGTCGGCCATACGCATGTCGGTGACGACCCGATCATAGTCTTCCTGTTTCATGAAGCCGGTGATCGGGCTAAAGCCGCCGATGGCAATCATTACCAGGTCAGAGGCAGCTCGGTCGTCTAGGGTGACCCGAGGGAGTACCTCTGCTTTTTCCAGAAAGGTGGCTTTTTGCGATTCGGAAGCCATGCGGTTGATCAGCGTGCCACCATGGGCCGCGATCGCATCTTGTAACTGCGTCAAAGTACGCTCCTTAAGACATAAAAACTACGTTAAAGCGGTCGAAACGGATGCCGTGTTAGCGACGGTGTCCGCCAATGAGACCGGCTTAATAATACCGCCCCCCAGCACCCGATCCGTATTGTCATACCAAACTGCGGCCTGTCCGGGGGTTATCCCAAACTGGGGTTCATCGACAATTAATTCAACTTGGGGCACTGCCTCAGTGGCATTTGTATCATCGATAACCGTATTATTCGGAGTAGAGACGGGGGTGGTAGTATTATTTGCGACCGGTAATGGAATTAGGGTGGCCGGGACGGCGGGAGAGCGATAACGAATTTGCACCTGCACCTTCAAGGGGGCTGTGGGTGGCTCAATCGAGACCCAGTTCACCCGCTGTACTTGACAGCCAGGTTCATGGACACTGTCCCGCTCACCGACGATGACCTGATTTTTTCCTGCGTCTAGACCAATCACGTACAGCGGATTGGGGGCCGCAATACCTAGTCCTTTACGCTGGCCAATGGTGTAGTGATGGATACCGGTATGCTGTCCCAGAACCTGCCCTGCCGTATTGACAATGTCGCCTGGTTTAGGCGCTAGAAATTTATCTAAAAAGCCCTGCATAGAGCCATGTTGTTCAATCAAGCATAGGTCCTGACTCTCCGGCTTTTCGGCGGTGTGCAGGCCCAGTTCTCCAGCTTTGCGCCGCGTCTCGGTTTTGGGCTGTTCCCCCAGGGGAAAACGGGTTGCGGCCAGCTGCGTTTGGGTGAGGTCGTAGAGAAAGTAGGACTGGTCTTTGCTGCGATCAACGGCCCGGCGAAGCTCGTAGCGACCTGTGGTGGAGTTGTGGGTGATGCGAGCATAGTGACCGGTTGCGATCGCATCAGCGCCCAGCTCTTCTCGCGCATAGGTCAACATGGGACCGAACTTCACGGTGCGGTTGCACTGGGAGCAGGGCAGTGGTGTGATGCCCTGACCGTAGCCCTCTACCAAGTAGTCAATGATATTGTGCTCAAAGGTTTCACGGGCGTCGACCACATGGTAAGGAATGCCTAACTCTTCACAGAGCTGCGCCGCATCCACCATGCCGTCAGAGCAGCATTGCCCTTTTCCTTTCATGAGCCATAGCGTCAGGCCAATCACCTCATGGCCCTGTTCATGTAGTACCGCAGCGGTGACAGAGCTATCTACACCACCGGATAGTCCAACTACAATTTTGCTCATCCCGCTACTTGATACCGTGCGTGTACTTTTTGCCGTGAGGAGGTTGCCGTGAGGGGGTTGAATCCGCTCGAAACCATTCTTCATCCAGCGTATAGGCTAGCATTCTCCGTCAATAATTATAGTGACCGCCATTTTACTTATAGCTATAGCCACTTTGCTTCTAAGAAAATAGGCCTATTTCCTTCCAGGGCTGAACCCGTAAACAGCGCTGGGGCAATCGCTTAGGACATCTCTGACGCTCAAGTACTGAGTATGGTCGCCAAATGGCAAATGGCCGCCGCGGCGCACAAACCCTAAGAATGGCCTTTGTGGCGACGGCTATAGAACTTTTCTAACGCTTACGCTCTAAATCCAATCAGCTCTAAATCGAAATGTAGTCACCTAAGGGCTTGCGTCCAGTTCCAACGGTCTATGGTTGGCTGCAAGATGCGAAAGTTTCTGCTAGTGTAATCCCAACTACTTTTGCCAATTTCCTCTTCGCGCATATTATCCGCAGGTTGATCGCAGCGTTTGTCAGTGAAGGGGCTGGTATCGGGTCACTTTCCTTACGTCAATCGACCACTTATTCGATTCACTAAGATTCAGTGCTCACCTCTCCTGATTATTGCAATTCATGCTGTAGGGCAAGCACACAGTTAGGACACTCTTCCCGTTAAGACTATGACCCAGCTTAATGCTCGACAGCAAAAAGTGCTCTGGGCCACGATCCGGCACTATGTCTCTACTGCTGAGCCAGTGGGCTCTAAGGCGCTGATTGAAGCCTACGGCCTAAAGGTGAGTTCTGCGACGGTGCGCAATACGATGGGGGCACTGGAGCGTTCAGGATTGTTATTTCAACCCCATACTTCTGCTGGGCGGGTACCGTCGGATTCAGGCTATCGCATTTATGTGGACCGATTGATCAAACCCTCTAGACCGGTGGCGCAGCGGGTTGATCAAATGTTGACAACCCAGCTTGATGGGCAGGGCAGCGACTTCGAGTCTCTCCTACGGGAAGCGGCCAAGATTTTAGCCGCACTTAGCGGTTATGTGGCTTTGGTGACCATGCCGACACTAGAGGCAGCCCGTCTGCGCCACGTGCAGCTGGTGCAAGTGGCTGATCGACAGGTGTTACTGATCATTGTTTTAGATGGCAATAGCACCGAATCTGTTTTGATCCGCCTGCCTGCCTCGGCGGTGGGGGTGCTCGATTCGATGCAGCTGGATCGTGAGCTTCAGATTTTGTCTAACTTCTTGACAGCACAGCTGTGTGGCCAATCGCTGTCGGCCATTGCCACCTTGAATTGGGATGAGCTGGATGCCGCTTTCCGGCACTATGCCACAACGCTGCAGGCGGCGATGACTGATCTGTCCCAGCGGTTACGTCAGGCGCAAATTGCGATGAGTGGCCTGGCCGATGTGATGCGTCAGCCTGAGTTTTCTGAGCGTGATCAGCTCCGCAGTTTGGTTTCTCTGCTGGAGGACGGTTCAACGCAGCTGACGCCGCTTTTCCAGGCTGACCCTGATGCTGCCGATGAAACGTCTCCTCTGCAAATTTGGATCGGTTCAGAAAATCCGTTGGCCCCGATGCAGGCCTGTGCCTTGATTTCATCCACCTACGGTGGCGATGATACGCCTCGCGGCAATGTTGGGGTTTTGGGGCCGACGCGAATGCTATACGAAAATGCGATCGCAGCGGTTGAAGCCACCGCCAACTATTTGACCGACGCCATTATGCAGGCTGCTTAGAAAATAGTGCTGAGCAAATCATGCTACTGGCTGACAATGCCCGACCACTGCACCTGCTTTTCTCCGGTCCGCCGGTAGGAGAAGAATTGTTCCGGTTCCTGGTAGGTGCAGTGGTCGGGCATTGTCAGCCAGTAGCATGATTTGCTCAGCACTATTTTCTAAGCAGCCTGCATAATGGCGTCGGTCAAATAGTTGG
>JBCBOC010000626.1:0-3062 GCA_039821475.1 Cyanobacteria bacterium J06632_22
CTCGCGCAATTAGTTGGCATGAGTCAGTTTCACTTTGGGCGTCTGTTTAAACAATCCCTGAACCTGTCGCCTTACCAATATCTGCTGCGGCAACGAGTAGAAAGGGCAAAACAACTGTTGAAGCAAACGGACAATCCTGTCTCAGAGATTGCGCTTGAGTGTGGTTTTAATAGCCACAGCCACTTAGGGCGGAAATTTCGTCAACTGACCGGCGTTACGCCAAAAACCTACCGTGCCAGTTAGGCAATAGGGGATTTGACGCTCAGCATTCACGTCTACATTAGCCCTAGTTCTAACGCTCGTTTCACCGCTGCTCGACGATTGGTGACGTTGAGCTTGCTATAGATCCGTTTGGTGTGGGTGCGCACGGTACTTAGCGCTACGACCAGTTCACGGGCGATTTCTGGTCCAGACAGTTCGGTGTTAAGTAGTCGGAGGACGTCTAGTTCTCGCTGGCTGAGGGGTTCGAGTAAAGGTGAGGCGGTGGGGTACTGCGATGGAGAAGTAGTGGTGCCAGGCTGTTGCCCCCAGGTTTTGAGGGCGGTTAAGAGCTGTTGGGTGTAGGCGGGGGTGATGTTGCGAGTCTTGGCTGATTGCAACAGTTTTGCCATTGGTGGGCCGCAGTCTGCAAAGATGCGCACATGGCCGTCCGGTTCGGCTAGGGTTAGGGCGCGTTCTAAGGGGGGCATGGCCGCCGCAACATCTCCCTGAGCCTCATGGACTAACGCCGTAATTACCAGAATTTTGATAATGCTGCCGGTGCGTTCCTGGGCTTCTGCGGCGGCCAGCAGTCGGGTCAGGAGGGCAGTGACTTGAGGCATCACTTCTCCCATCCCAGTATCTGAGCTGCCGTTGCGTCGGTACTGCACGATTAAAACGCTCGCCAGGGTCAGGTGCTCGTACTCTCGCAGATAATTCGGCTCATCGTTTACCGACAACCCCCTCTCTTTCACCCAGCTCAGGGCTTCTGCCAGTTTGCCTTGCTGCAATGTCCATCGAACCTTTAAGGCCTCTATCGGGCGGATATTTGGCATAGGCGATTGTCGATATCGTCGAGCTGCCGCCTCAAGTTGTTCCAGGGCCGTTTCTAGGTTTCCTTCAGCCGCTGTCAGTTCTGCTTTGATGAACCACCATAAGTAGTCAACGCCCGATGTCGAACCCTGCTGTCGTAGGGCCTCACCCTTTTGCAGCAGCTGACGGGCGGTGTCTAAATCGCCCTGTTCGTAGTGCAGCTCGCTGAGGGCCAAATGTAGATCTGCCGTGCCCTGCAGAATGGGCTCGGGCTGTTCTGCGGCGAGTTCTAGAGCTTGATTACAGGTTGCGATCGCAACCTGCAGCCACCCTTGGGCCAGCCCCATACAGGCCAGTACTGAGGTGGCACAAATTGCAATCCGAACATTGCCCACCTTTTGAAACATCTTCAACCCCTCAGCGAAGGATTGATACGCTGCTGCGGCATCGCCACTTGTCCAGTAGGCCAAACCGAGGAAAGAGGCCGTTACGCCCCGTTCGTTATCGTCCTCAGCGGGTAACAGTGCTAAAGCCTGCTCGGCATGGGTAATGGCTCCAGCAAAATCGCCCAACGCCTGGGCACGAAAAGCACGGGTATTGGCAATGGCGGCTGGTAAAGACCGATACGCGTCCTGTTCAATAACAACACTTTCGGCCTGTGATAGCGCTCGTTCGGCGTCTTGCAAATGCTCTTCAACCGCGTCTAACTGTCCAGTATTGAGTAGTGAAATCGCGTGGACAACACCGAGAATCGGACGGGCGCAAATGAACGAGTCAGGCAGCGCTTTGAGCCAACCCAGCACTGTTCTCTCCTGCTGACGATTGCGCATCGCAGGCCATACCTGTTCAATCAGATCTGCCGCATGGTCAAAGTCTTCAGCGGCCAGGGCATGGCGAATTGCATCAGAAAAGATCTCATTCTGCTCGTACCATCTACTGGCCTGCCCGTGCAGAGCGAGCATCTGCTCCGGGCACTCTTTCAAAGCATGGGCCTGGAGCACATCGGCAAACAACTGGTGATAGCGGTACCATTGGCGCTTGTTATCGAGCGGAATAATGAACAGATTGCCCCGCTCCAGTGTTTCTAACATACTCTGGCCGTTGTTCTGGCGCGTGACCGCATCACAAAGCGCGCCACTCAAGCGGTCTAAAATGGCCGTCTGCAACAGAAATCGCCGGACGCACTCTGGTTGCCGCTGCAGGACTTCTTCTAGTAGGTAGTCCACAATGTAGCGGTCGTCGCCTGAAAACGCCGCCACAAACGTAGAGATATCCTCTCGTCCTTGCAGAGACAGCGCTGCCAGCTGCAATCCGGCAATCCAGCCCTCAGTGCGCTGCTCTAAGGCAGAAACGTTTTCGGGAGAAATCTCTAACCCCATCCCCTGGTTCAGAAAAGCGGTCACTTCATCCGGCGTGAATCGTAGATCGCTCACCCTCAACTCGGTTAAGTCGCCGTGGGAGCGTAAACGCGCCAGTGCAAGGGGCGGGTCAGCCCGACTGGTCATGATGAGGTGTACGTTGGGCGGTAAATGGCTGAGCAAATAGCCAATGCCGTCATGAATGGCCTGGGTCTCAATCACATGGTAATCATCCAGCACCAGAACAATATCCGCATCAATGGCCGTTAGCTCATTGAGCACCATCATCAAGACTGTCTCAATGGCTGGGGGTTGAGAGGATTGGATAAAGGAGAGCGCCCGCTGCCCCAGGTTGGGTTGAAGACCCTGCAAAGCCGTGATCACATAGGTCCAGAAACTGGCTGGGGTGTTGTCGCTGGAGTCTAAGGACACCCAGGCAACAGATCGCTTCGATAAAGCTGCGATCCACTCTGACAGCAGCGTTGTTTTGCCAAACCCGGCCGGGGCTGAAACCAGCGTCAATTTGCATTTCGGATTAATGCGAGCAATCAGTCGTGGGCGCGAAACCGAATCAGCAGACCATTTAGGGCGGTAAAGCTTGGTCTCTAGGAGAGGAAGGGCGGAAATGGTAAGGCTCGCCGAGGTAGTCATAGATACGTTTTCAGGTGTCAGACTAACGCTTTTGCCAAATTA
>JBCBOC010000330.1:0-5138 GCA_039821475.1 Cyanobacteria bacterium J06632_22
CCAGTTTTATATCACCCTTGAAGACAAAGCCTTTCTGAATGGTGAATATGCTGTGTTTGGGTATGTGACTGAGGGAATGGATGTTGTAGACGGTATTCAACAAGGCGATACCATTACCGCTGTGACGGTGACGTCGGGTGGCGATAATTTGGTTACGGGTGAGTAAGCCCAGATCGTGACGGTGATCCGCAATACTTCTGATATCGCTGTTGCAGTGACGGGGCTGGGGCTGACGGGGGCGCTAGGTCAGGATCGTGAAACGTTCTGGCGCCGTTTAGTGCGTGGCGATAGTGCGATCGCATTACGTCATCCTTTTCCTTTACTGCCGCCATGGCCTATGGCCATGGTCGGTAAACAGCGCGCCACCGTTGACAATTTGCTGGACCCCGCTGTGGTAGAGGCCCTTGCCGATGCAGGATTTTCGGGGCCTCAGCCGACGATGGGGGTCGTAATTGGATCGAGTCGCGGGTACCAGGGACGGTTGGAACAACTGGCCCTGGAGTATGCAGCGCTTTGGTCTGGTGCTTCAGGGCCAGATGCTTCAGGTCTGGATGTCAAAGCTATTGAGACTGCGGGTGCGATGGTGACACCCGGTTTCAGCAGTTGGCTTCAGGCCCTGCCCCACCACGTTTCTGCTCGTGTGGCCCAACGTATCCAGACCCTGGGGCCAGTGCTAGCACCCATGGCGGCCTGTGCGACGGGGCTATGGGCGGTGGCACAGGGGGTTCAGCTGATTCAATCGGGGCAGTGCGATCGTATGCTGGTAGGGGCGGTAGAGGCTCCGATTACCCCATTGGTGCTGGCGGGGTTTGACCGTATGGGCGCCCTAGCGCGCACGGGCTGCTATCCGTTTGATGGGGCACGTGAGGGGTTGGCCCCTGGAGAAGGGGCTGCTGTTTTAGTGCTTGAATCGTCTGCGCGAACAGGTGACAAACCCGTCTATGGGCACATTTTAGGCGTTGGGCTGACCAACGATGCTTACCATGTCAGCTCACCAGTGCCAGGCTATAGAGGGGCAACGGCAGCTATCCGTCGTTGTTTGCAGCACGGTCAACAGCCGTCTGAGGCCATTGACTACATCCATGCCCATGGCACCGCTACCCGCCTGAACGATGCGATGGAAGCCAGTGTCTTCAATACGCTTTTTCCTCATCGACCCTTCGTGAGTTCTACTAAAGGGGCAACAGGTCATACCCTAGGTGCTTCAGGCGCTATTGGCCTGGGTGTCTGCCTCATGGCCCTAAGATATCAGCAGTTGCCCCCCAATACTGGTCTGACCCAGGCCGATGTTGATCTCAATATCGTTAGACAATCAACCCCTGCTGTCCTCGATACCGCGCTGTGCTGTAGCTTCGGCTTTGGCGGTCAGAATGCGGCTGTGGTAGTGGGTCGGGATAGCAGACCAGACTAGGTTCTGGCTAATCGTTCCTGAAAGACTGTCCTTTCTTGGCAAAATCGGATGGGCTGAGTTCAGAAACGAAATCTCTAAAGGCGGCTTTCTCTGCTTCGTCGGCCTCCCGGTCTACTGGAATTGACGCATCGGCAATGACCTCTTCGAGCACCCAGATGGAGGTCCCTGTGCGCAGGGCAATCGAAATAGCATCGCTAGGGCGAGCATCGAGCTCCTTTTTGGTTTCGCCCTGAACCAAGGTCATCACCGCATAAAAAGTATTGTCCTTAAGGGAATGGATCACGACGCGTTCTAAGGTCATGTCCCATTCATCGAGGAGGTTGGCGAACAGGTCGTGGGTCATGGGGCGAGCTGAGACCTCTTTTTCGAGGGCACCAATGATAGCTCTGGCCTGCTCATGAGAAATGAAGATCGGCAATGCTCGACGTTCAGCCGGGTCGCGCAATAGAATCACCGGATTGCGGGACACGGCATCCAACGCAATACCCGCGACTTTCATCTCGATCATTGGGTTTAGCCTCTTGACGCTGCTAGGACGGGGGCAGGAATAGACTGAAGCCTTGCACGATGGATCGTGCTTTTCGAACACTAGAGCTTCAACCGGGTAAAGCTCTCTTAACTAAAGCCTTACCGATTAAAGCTTTGGGCAAAGCTTTAGGATCTGTGGTTTCAGGATCTGTGGTTTCAGAATCTGTGGTTTTGGGCGCTGGCGGTTCGAAATGGGGCGGCTTGGCATTTGACGGAACGTGTCGGTAAGCATTCAGAGGGCAATTCGAGACGGCGTCAAATAACAAAGACGAACTAGGCTTAGGTGTCTGTACCTTACTAAGCTAAGGGGCAAATGGGCCAACCCCCCAGCCTTCCATAAAAATTTTATTGATCGGATTGATAGCTTGGGTCTACCTTGCTTGAGCTTTTGAGTGTTGCTGTACCCGAAGCACAAAATGCTCCACGATTTACAACCCAGCCCAACCGTTGTGCAGACAGCTATACTGTCTCCAGTATGCCCCCATCTGAACTAGGATGACGGTGAATCAACTGAGGTTTTTGTTAAGTTCACTGTAAGAATTTGTTTACCGGACTCATTCAATCACTTGGTCTTGTTCAGTATTTAGAACAAGGCCGCATTCAGGTCACGCCTACTACTGCGCCTGCCGCTATTTTGGCAGACATCGCCTTAGGAGACAGTATTGCCGTAGACGGGATCTGCCTAACGGTCGAAACTATCTTAGCGCAGGGATTTGTGGCAACGGCGTCACCGGAAACGTGCGATCGCACCACTCTCGGTAATCTTACAGAGACCAGTCCCGTTAATCTGGAAACTTCTCTGCGCGTGGGCAGTAAAATTGGCGGTCACTTCGTCACTGGCCATGTAGATGGTCAAGGACGCCTGATTTCGGCTACGCAGGACGATAACGCTTGGACGCTGACCTTTGCAGTGGATAGCCCTATCGTTACCCGCTATATTGCCCCGAAAGGCAGCATTTCAGTGAATGGCGTCAGCCTGACCGTAGCCACCTGTAGCGCTGCCGGAGACGAGTTTACCGTTGCGGTGATCCCAGTCACCTACCAAGACACTAACCTGCAGCACCTCAGCCCGGGCGCGTCGGTGAACTTGGAGGGGGATATCCTTGGTAAATATGTGGAACGATTCACCCGGGGCAAGGACGTGAGCCGCGATTCAACGAGTGAAGCAGATCTGTCGTTAGACTTCCTGGCCGAGAACGGTTACCTGTAGCGGGCACAAGGGCTTTTCCGATGTGGGTTGCAAGTCCTGTGCTTTACGGGCACAGCAATGTCTCCCGCGTATCCCGCCCTGTTACAGGGTTAACGCCAGTTGCCGCCTCACAAAGAAAATCATTCATCTTGGGGTCCATCATCACATCGGTGAAGTCGGCCCCCTCTACCTCGGCTTTGCGAAAGTCAGTATTGAACGCGTAGGCCCCTTCTAAAACCGCATTTTTTAAGTTCGCCCGAATCAGCCTGGCCCCATCCAGCGTTGCACCGCTCAGGTCAGCATTTTCCAGGTTTGCCAGCGTCAGGTTGGTATCAAACATTCGAACGCCTTGGAGATTGGTGTTGCTCAGGTCGGCTTCAGCCATATCAGCCCGGGTGAAGTCATCGCCTCGAAAGTCCTGACCCGAAAAGTCCTGCATTCGCAGATTCTGCCGATCATAGTTGGTTGCCTGAGCCGGGAGCGCGTGTGCTAGCCATAGCAGGGTTACCAGACCCATCGCCACCAGAAACTTAAGGGCGGACTGCCGTCGAAATGTCTTTGGATTCAAATCCTGGAACTTACCGTCACCAAAACTTTGAGCCTGTGCCATAACCCTTAACCAACTCGATCCCCTTTAGTCTGCCATAGTTCGCAGCTCAGCAAAATCCCCTCAGGCGCTGGGTTGGGTCGCTGCGCTCGGTGCGGACACTGCGCTTGGTGAGATGGCGAGGGCGCTACGCCTACTATAGCTACCGCCACTTTGCATAGGACCTCTCTGGGCATGGGACCTCTGTGGCCCTCAAGTACTGAGTATGCTCGCCAAGTGGCCGCTGTCGCGCACAAACCCCAAGAATGGCCTTTATGGCGACGGCTATAACCTTTTCAAGACACCACCTCCCACCAAAAAGCCCCCACCCAGAGGGCAGGGGCCAGTTGAGCAAAAGCTCAGAGAACTTGCTCGACTTAGTCGAGGTCGTCCATTGCCAGTACGGGCTCGTTCTCACGATCCAGGCCTTTCTCGAAACCACCAGCAGCAGCACGGGCGCGGCCTGCGTGCCAGAGGTGACCAACGAGGAAGAAGAACGCCAGGATAAAGTGAGCTGCAGCCAACCACTGACGGGGGTTCACGAAGTTAACAGAGTTAATCTCGGTGATAATGCCGCCTACAGAGTTGATGGAGGCGTTGGGGGCGTGCGTCATGTACTCAGCCGCACGACGAACCTGCCAAGGCTGAATGTCATTCTTCAGCTTGTCCAGGTCAAGGCCATTGGTGCCACGGAGGGGCGCCAGCCAAGGACCGTCGAAGTCCCAAAAACGCATGGTCTCACCACCAAAGATGATCTCACCGGTCGGGGAGCGCATCAGGTACTTACCTAGACCAGTAGGACCTTGGGCCGCACCAATGTTGGCACCTAAACGCTGGTCACGAACCAGGAAGGTCATGGCCTGAGACTGAGAAGCCTCGGCGTTAGTAGGACCGTAGAACTCACTGGGGTAAGCCGTGTTGTTGAACCACACCATACAGGAGCACACGAAGCCCATCAGAGACAGGGCACCGAGGCTGTAGGAGAGGTACGCTTCACCAGACCAGACAAAGGCACGACGAACCCAGCCAAAAGGCTTGGTGAGGATGTGCCAAACGCCACCGCCGATGCACAGCAGGCCAACCCAAATGTGACCCCCGATGATGTCTTCCATATTGTCTACGCCGACAATCCAGCCTTCGCCGCCGAAGGGAGAAGTCAGTACGTAGCCAAAAATGGTCGCGGGGTTCAGGGTCGGGTTGGTAATGACGCGAACGTCACCGCCACCCGGTGCCCAAGTGTCATAGACACCGCCGAAGACCGTAGCCTTCAATACCAGGAGGAAGGCACCCAAACCTAACAGGATCAGGTGGTAACCGATGATATTAGTCATTGATACTTTCCCCTACTTTGTCGTTGGTGTTCTGCACCTAATTTCTTCTGCAGTTCTGGGCTTGGGTGGCGTATACCACGCACTGCGCGGTCC
>JBCBOC010000754.1:0-2290 GCA_039821475.1 Cyanobacteria bacterium J06632_22
CCCATCACTATTTCACTGGCATGCCCCAAATCCTTAGCTTTGACGCTACCCTAGCCTGGCTTTGACGCTACCCTAGCCTGGTTCTAGGCCTCTTCCTCTTCTACAAATTCTGCATCTTCAAAATCGGTCTCCTCTTCCATACCGTCCTTGAAGCCGCGTAGGGTTTTCCCCAAGGCACTGCCCAGTTCAGGGATTTTCTTGGGGCCGAAGATCAGCACCGCGACAATCATGATAATGCCAACCTCGGGCCAGCCTAAACCAAACATGGCAGTTTATCTCTTGTATATTCGCCACCGTAGTATACCGTAGGTATTTTTCAGATAGAAAAAACGCCCCCGGTAGGTCCAGGAGCGTTATTGATGTGTGAGTCTCAGACGGGGTTACGGTCTGGCTCGTGTTCAGGCGTGCTGTAGTCGAACTAACACGCCAAATCTGTGTGACCTTAGCCTCGACCCTGTAGATGACGTTGTTCTAGCCAGACTCGGACGGCTTCTTCAGAATCGAAATAATGCATCTGACCGGCCTCTTGCACAGACCAGCCCTCGCGCGTTTCGCGAATCGTCAGATGATCGGTTGGGGCCAGTACCGCTAGGAGCCAACTGCCAAGCTGCTTGAGCTGTTTACTGCCAGGCAGGGCGCGCTGCGGCGCATGCCAGAGCTGCTCGAGCTGATGGCGCTGACGTTCTAGGCGAGTGGAAGACGAGGCGTTGGGATAGCTTTGCATAGTACCTCCTATGGCATGGACCAATGGATGATGGGCTGTCAACAGCGTTTCTTTGCTGGACATCCCTACTCTAGAAACCTCGCCCAAAAGCAACAAAGGATAGTATTCATCACATCCATGCAAAAAATCGATACGTTGAATTTGGGCTAATCCGTTAGCCTGGAGCTACTGGCACGTCCAGAGGGGCTAGGTCAGACTTGTCCCCAATGTTCTGTATAGAGTGGCGAACGCCATCCCTGTGGCGAACGTCGTATATCGCGTGATAAACAAACTTAAGCTCGCTCAGCTTCGAGCCCTGGCCGCCGTTGCCGAAGCGGGGAATTTTAGTGAAGCGGCTCTTAATTTAGGGCTGAGCCAATCGACTGTCAGTCATAGCATCGCCGCCCTAGAGGATGAGTTAGGCGTGGTATTGCTCACGCGGGGACGCCACGGCGCATCCTTGACACCAGTGGGTGAAACCATTTATGCCAAGGCTACCCAGGTACTACAGTTGGTAGAGGACATTGGGCAAACGGCGACGGATGCCCGCGGGGTTGAGGGGGGGACAGTGCGGCTTGTCGCCTTTCGCAGCATGGCGAGCAATATTCTGCCGGTTGCGATCGCAACGCTCCACGCCCGCTATCCCAATATTCAGGTGTCTATCACTGAACTCGACACGCTACCCCAACTCCAACAGGCTCTGCTAGAGGGCCAAGCTGACATCTGCGTGGCCGAACTCCTCAACTCCGACACCTTTGATACACTGCCGGTCCTCGACGACCCCTGTATTGCCCTAGTACCCGCCAAAAGCCCCATCGAGTCGGGCCCTCTCAGTTGGGAAAATCTATACCACCACCCATTGATTACTTCACTTCACAGCAGCTGCACCCAGCGAATTGATCGCATTCTCAAGCAGGTGGTACCGCCGATTGAGGTCGCCTATCGAATCCGCACGGACTCCACCATTGTTGGCATGGTCCGCCAGGGCCTGGGCATTGCTGTCATCCATCGCTTGGCCGCTGAACCGGTGCCGGAAGATGTACGTATTGCAGAATTACCGTTTCAGGTTAGTCGCCCCATGGGGGCATCTTGGCCCAAGGACGCACTCCTGTCTCCCTCGGTCTACGCGTTTTTAGACGCCTTAAAGTCTGTGAGCACGATAACAGAAGAAGCCATAGCGAGCTAGAGCACTCCGTTCCATACGTCTGTTCCCAACTATTCAAACTTAAAAGGCGGCACCCAGATTCGAACTGGGGATAAAGGATTTGCAATCCTCTGCCTTACCACTTGGCCATGCCGCCGCTGTCGGTTTTCTACTATAGCAAAGTAGTGCTGCGTCAGGACCGAAATATTCAGCGGGGACAACCCAGCAGGGCTGAGGGCAAACTGACACTTCATGACGCCAGGATTTGGTCAATCATGCGATTAGCCTGGGACAAATACCCACCGCCAAACAGGTTGAAGTGATTGACGATGTGATAGAGGTTATAGACTATCCGCCGCCGATCGTAGCCCGGATCCAAGGGAGATGCCGCCTGGTAAGCATCATAGAAGGCCTGGGGAAAACGGCCAAACAGCTCCGTACGG
>JBCBOC010000418.1:0-4462 GCA_039821475.1 Cyanobacteria bacterium J06632_22
CCTTGATTGGGGTTTGTTCACGACGGCGGGCCACTTGGCTCCAGTACTGGGCACTTGAGCGCCAGGATTGTCCTCAGCAAAGTGGCGAGAGCTATAAGTGTTTTGGCAGTATTGGCTCAAAACGGCTATAGATGCCTCGGCTTTGCCCGTTAGGCCTTAGCGGTCAAGCCCCCTCTGAACCAGCCTGCGGCATTTCAATCCTAACGGTTTCATTTTTCCCGTCACGCCCTAAGATAGAACCGCTAGCGCTTTGGGTACTGCGTTTAAGGGGCTGCTAGCGTTGTTGAGGCCACCTGTGAAAGACTTATGCTGACACCGTCTGATCCGCCCGCTGTCTTGGTTTTAGCCGACGGCACAGTTTACCGGGGCTGGGCCTTTGGGGCAAAGGGAACCGCCGTTGGCGAGGTGGTTTTTAATACCGGTATGACTGGATATCAAGAAGTCTTGACGGACCCCAGCTATCGGGGACAGATGATCACGTTTACCTATCCGGAGTTGGGGAATACGGGGGTTAATCCCACCGACGAAGAATCTGACCGTCCTCAAGTCAGCGGTGCGATCGCAAAAAACATTTGCCATCAGCCCAGTAATTGGCGCTCCAGCCAATCCCTGTCGGACTACCTGGTGGAGCATCAGATTCCTGGAATTTACGGGATTGATACCCGCGCCCTGACGCGAAAACTGAGGACCGTCGGGGCGATGAACGGCGTGATTTCAAGCACTGTTCTCGATGAAGCACAGCTCAAGCAGACCCTGGCTGATGCCCCGCCGATGGAAGGGCTAAACCTTGTACAGACCGTAACCACGACAGCCCCCTACGAGTGGGATGAGCCGACGGACGATGTGTGGGAATTTGGTGCCGTCAGCCCGCCGCTAGATCCACCGCTGACGGTGGTAGCCATTGACTTTGGCGTCAAGCGCAATATTCTACGTCGTTTGGCCAGCTATGGCTGTCGCGTTGTCGTTGTGCCTGCCGATACCGCCCCTGAGACCATCTTGGGTTATCAGCCGGACGGCATTTTTCTATCCAACGGTCCCGGTGATCCGGCTGCCGTTCAGGGGGCACCTGCTCTGGTCAAAGCACTCTTGCAGAGTCAGCTCCCCACCTTCGGTATTTGTATGGGGCACCAAATCCTGGGGCTATCGCTCGGAGCTGAGACCTTCAAGCTAAAATTTGGCCACCGAGGCTTAAACCAGCCCTGCGGTCTGACGGGACAAGTGGAAATCACCAGTCAGAATCATGGCTTCGCCCTGACATCAGATTCGCTGTCAGACACGGATGCTCAAATCACCCACCTAAACCTTAATGATCAGACCGTAGCTGGGTTAGCGCATCAACAATTACCGTTATTTTCAGTGCAGTATCACCCCGAGGCCAGCCCCGGTCCCCACGATGCCGACTATTTATTTGAGAAGTTTGTAAATCTGATGCAGGAACACCGACAAAAGCGGAGCAATTAGCGATAAAATCTACTCCCAAATCAAGATTTCTTGACTTGTATAGCAGACGTCAGAGCCGTTAGGGCAGGGCTGTCCCTCTACTTTTTGGGGCTGCCTCGTTGTATGCCAAGCGGGATCGCCGCGCTCGGTATCCTAACGTCAATGGCGAAGGCTATGTATCCCATGTGCTAGTGGATTTGTCACCCGGTTACGGGTTTTCAAAATTGAGATGACTTTTCCGCAATTCCGGGCAACCTAGTGTCATCTTTTTGGGATCCGAATGGTCAGTCCCAGCCTGGCTTCTTTGCTGTATTGCAGTCTGCTGACTCCTGACCTACAATAAATCGTCAGATTTGACCCCAAACCAATCCCTGAGGAGGCTATCATCGCTGAGTCACTGACCCTTACCGTAAGCTTGAGAGGCACCAGAGAGGTTAGGGGTAAATGTCAAATTTTTCGCCTCACGGGTCTGTTGGATGCGTTTTCAGAGCCGACGTTTCGCAAGGTTTTGAATCGCTGCATTGAAGAAGGCCCTGCGCACATTATTTTGGACTTGTCTGCCATCGACTTTGTAGACAGTTCTGGGCTGGGTGCCCTTGTTCAGCTGGTTAAAAAGGCTAAGGGGGAGAGCGGTAGTGTCCAGGTGGTCACCAACCCTCGCGTAACCCAGACGGTCAAGCTAGTCAGGTTAGAGCAGTTTTTAGCGCTGCAGCCGAATGTCGATACGGCTGTGGACAATCTTAAGGATGCGTAGGCGGCTGGGCTGCCCTAGGACGCAGTGATTGGCGGCCTTCAACCGACACTAACGGCTGTGCAGTTACAGTCGCTATCGCCTGTTGCGCTGGCTTACATTGGGGATGCCGCATACGAGTTGTATGTGCGATCGCAATTGCTCTGGCCCCCCTTGGGTAGCCAGGACTACCACCATGCAGTCGTGGCTCAGGTCAGGGCCGAGCAACAGGCTGACTATATTCGCCAGCTGATGCCACGGCTCACTGAGATAGAGCAGGATTGGGTGCGGCGGGGCCGCAACGCTTCTCCTCGTCGTCATCGTCGTGCGAGCGCTTATCAGCAAGCGACGGGTTTTGAAACCTTGCTCGGGTATTTGTATCTGACGGATGTCGATCGGTTGACTCAGCTGTTGGACAGTCTGAATCTTGGTTCGCGTTGCCCCGCAACTGAGGTGGAGTCCTAGCGTTTCGGTTAAGGCGGCGAGGGCCGTCACGGCGCACCCTTCTGCCCATAAAATGGCGGGAGATAGTGCTTTTCGGTGGCCTCGGTCCCGTGACTCACGCGATCACAACTTTCAAAAAGCCTAGACTGAGCCATGGCGCATGCTTTGTGCTCAAGAGCATCGCCCGACTTGAAGGATCCCACAAAGTGGCGGGTGCTATCTGTCTGCCCTTGCGCGTCAGACCTGCCCTCGCTAACGTCGTGGGCGCTATTAAAGGCTGTACAAAGCTTTATAACGAGTCTCTTCTGTCGTCACTGTCATGGGCGGATTCTCGCTACGATCAGACACTACTTTTTAGTGTCTTATTTTGTACTGGCATGGCTAAACCTCCCCGTCCTCGCAACGGCGATGGGCCCCGCTCCGGCGGTTCGTCCCACTCTGGATCCTACGGCCCTAAAGGGCGCGGCGGGCGCTTCGGCAAGCCCGATGCTGATAGTCCCCGCGGCGGTCGTCCCTATAAGGGAAATAAGGGGGGAAATAAGGGCGCCAACCGAGGCGCGCCCTATCGAGGTAAGCCTCGGTTGGTAGAGGGGGGGCGAGCTGCGGTTCCTGCCCCTGTGCGGCGGGATGAGCAGGCTCCGACCCCGTCGTCCGCTGAAACACCGCAAGATGAGCGGCCTGATTTAATTTTTGGGCGGCATGCCGTGGAATCGGCCATTACCAGTCATCGCCCTATCAACCGCCTCTGGGTCAACGCTCGATTGGTGTTTGATGGGCGTTTCCGACCTCTGATCTTAGCGGCC
Source organism: Cyanobacteria bacterium J06632_22 (assembly GCA_039821475.1). Classification (GTDB taxonomy): domain Bacteria; phylum Cyanobacteriota; class Cyanobacteriia; order Phormidesmidales; family Phormidesmidaceae; genus CAWUKV01. The sequence goes on from JBCBOC010000418.1 coordinate 3,418, forward strand.
AAGGCGAATGGCGCGGTGATTGATGAGGTCGACAACCAGCGCTTGAACCACCTGACCAATCGAGGTAATCATCAAGGTATTGTTGCCCAGGTGGCGGCCCATGATTATGTGGAGTTGGCTGCGCTAATTGAACAGGCGAAGGCCGATAGCCGTCGTCCAGTCATTGTGGTGGCGGACAGTATTACTGACCCCCACAATCTTGGGGCCATCATACGCACCGCTGAAGCGCTAGGGGCAAATGGTGTGGTCATTCCCCAACGGCGAGCCGTGGGCGTGACGGCGACGGTTGCTAAGGTTGCTGCTGGTGCCCTTGAGCATTTGGGCATTGCCCGTGTGGTTAATCTCAATCGCGCGCTAGAGACGCTCAAGAGTGCGGGATTTTGGGTGTATGGTATGGCGGAAACGGCGGATCGCCCCGCTCACCGGGCTAAGTTCACTGAGCCGGTGGCATTAGTGGTGGGGGCCGAAGGTAGCGGCCTCAGTTTGTCGGTGCAAAATTTGTGTGATGAAATGTTGGCAATTCCACTGGCGGGCAAAACGCCCAGCCTGAATGCATCGGTTGCCACCGGCATGATGCTCTATGAGATTTATCGGCAGACCTGGATCGATAAATTACCGCCGATAGACTTTGCGGGGATCAAAAACTCAGAGTATAAAGGAAATTGACCATCCTCACCTCCCAGTGATTTGTGGGGGTGCTCCGCTAGCCGTTCAAAAATTTTTGATCGTTCTCTCGAACTTTTCTGTAGAGCCCAAGATTTTTTAGATTTTTTATGAAAAGCTTTTTCGGTAACCTGTTGGGTGTCTTTACCAACTCCTGGTGGATTGAAATTTCAACTGCCCAACCCCAGGTCATTTATTATTTTGGTCCCTTCGAAAGCGAAGCGGAAGCGCAGGATCATAAGGGCGGATATATTGAGGATCTAGAGCAGGAGGGGGCTCAGGGAATCCGTACCCTGACAACTCGCCGCGATCAGCCTGAACTGCTCACGGTGGAGGTTTCTCCGCTGCCTACGGGGACGCCTGTGCTGTCCCTGTAAGGGGC
>JBCBOC010000371.1:0-4792 GCA_039821475.1 Cyanobacteria bacterium J06632_22
GATAGGGTTTGATCTGAGCAATGGCGGACATCAGCATATTCAAAAACAGTTTTTAAACAGTTCAGTTCGATACTTAAGCTGAGCATTGCCCCCCTTCAGAAGGGCTATTTTGTTAAACGCAATCTGTGGAGGCTGGATACGGTTTAAGCGATCAAGATATCAAATGAATGATGATGTCGTGCATATTTTGTAAAAATAGGCACTCAGTGGAGTTGGACGGTATCGGTTCGTAGCTGGATCGGTTGGCCAGTGGGCTGGTAGCTGCGGACGACGCGTCCGTAGCCACGTACCTGTTCAAAGTATCGCTGGCTGATGGGATCGGTGCGATCTCGCAAGGCATCAATGCCAATGCCGTTGCGTCCCTGGTCTTTGCCAGAACTGTGGATGTAGCGGCCATTTTCTAAATGTAGGGCCACATGGGTGGTCCGTACCGGGGTGCCAAAGAAGATTAAGTCGCCGGGCTGTAAATGGGCTTCGGTGACCCGTTCAGTAAAAGCTTCCTGCTGGTAAGAGTCGCGCGGTAACCAGATGCCCGCTGCCGCAAAGGCGGCCTGGGTGAGGCCGGAACAGTCATAGTTGGGGGCCACCGTCCCACCCCAGTGGTAATGATTGGGGATGGCCATGGCCGCCTGGGCAAAGGCAATCACTTGGGGGATGCGGGCTTGAATGGTGGCCGCATCCAGCGTGGGTGCACGGTAGGCCGGGGTGGGAGTCAGGGCATCAAGGTCAGCTAGGGCCAGCCAGCCAGGGTAGTCATCTTCGCAGACGCGCAGCTGCAGGGCCTGGGTTGGCTGGGCCTGTAGGATAGCGACCTGGCGGCCAGAGGCCACCTGGGTGACGAGTCCCGTGAGGCTGGGGGTTTTGTATAGATTGAGGGTGCGATCGCACTTAAATTCGGTTTGAGTTTTCGCCGCTGCCGCGATTTCTTGCATTGAAGCCATGCGCATTTCTCCCCTTTACCCACTGTCCTCAGGGTATCCCAGCCGCTGAGGGGTATCAACATTTCTCGATACATCACGCGATGTCCCTGTCCTCGACCGACGGACCCAACCCAAACAAAATCAAGACGTAATCAAATGGTGACAAACGCTACAGATATTCCAAATTCCTATGCGAAGTCCCCTGCGACAGCCGACAATAGGAAAAACTGTAACGCTAGCTACTAAAACGATGATCACAACGCTTTCACCTAAGCTGACGGTTGATAACACGCTGCGTCAGGCCTATGGTCCCTTAGAGTTACCAGAGCGTCTGCTGCTAGGGCCTGGCCCCTCTAACGCCAACCCGGCAGTCGTGGCCGCTATGGACCGTCAACCCATTGGGCATTTAGATCCGCTGTACTTGGATCTGATGAACGACGTCCAGAATATGCTGCGCTACGCCTGGCAGACCCACAACGAAATGACCCTGCCCATCAGCGGGACCGGCTCAGCCGCCATGGAGGCCACCCTCGCCAACTCAGTCGAGCCGGGAGATAAGGTCCTGGTGGGCGTCAATGGCTATTTTGGTCATCGTTTGGTGGACATGGCTGAGCGCTATCGCGCGGATTTGAGCACGATTAACAAGCCCTGGGGAGAGGTGTTTAGCTTGGCGGAACTAAGGTCTGCCCTCGAAGAACACCGTCCGGCGATTTTGGCTTTGGTGCATGCAGAGACCTCTACTGGTGCCCGTCAGCCCTTAGAGGGGGTGGGTGATCTGTGCCGTGAGTACGATTGCCTGTTGCTGATTGATACGGTGACTAGCCTAGGCGGCGTTCCGATCTTTTTAGATGAGTGGAAGGTGGACATGGCCTATAGCTGCAGCCAAAAGGGGCTCAGCTGCCCGCCGGGGAGCTCTCCGTTTACCATGGGAGCCCGAGCACTGGAAAAAATGGACCGTCGCCAATCCAAAGTGGCTAACTGGTACCTAGATATGTCCATGCTGCGCAACTACTGGGGCAACAACCGTAAGTATCACCACACCGCTCCCGTAAACATGACCTACGCCATCCGTGAGGCGCTGCGTTTGCTCATGGAGGAAGGTTTAGAACAGTCCTGGGCACGTCACCAAAGCACCGCAGAGAAGCTGTGGAACGGTCTGGCTGACTTGGGTCTCACCTGCCATGTGCCCCAGGAATATCGCCTACCCACGCTGACCACTGTACGGGTCCCCGATGGGGTAGATGCCAAGGCCGTTACCAGCCGCCTGCTGAACGAGCACAACCTGGAGATTGGCAATGGTCTGGGAGAGTTGGGCGGCAAGGTTTGGCGCATTGGCCTAATGGGCTACAACAGCCAGCCTGAAAATGTGGACCGAGTGTTGGCAGCCTTAGCTCAGGTGTTGGGTTAACCCCGCATCTATAAATTAGGCGTCACCATGTCCCAACCGCCGTCGCTGCCCCGTGCTAACTGGCGAGAGCTATTGCTCTGGCTGGCAGGGCGGCGGCGACGGTATCAGGTGGTGGAGCAGTCGATGCTGCCCACTTTGAAGCCGGGCGATACGGTGCTAGCGGCTCCGGTCGCAACGATGCGCCCCATGACCGTTGGCGATATTGTGATTGTCCGTCAGCCACTGGGCTCGGACCGTCTGCTGATCAAACGGGTTAAGGAAACGTTTTACGACGGGGGCTGTTATTTGATCAGTGATAACCTGGCGGAGCCTACGGCCCAAGATAGCCGCAGCTTTGGCGTCGTCGCAGCCGATCAAATGGTTGCCCGCGTCACCAGTGTGCTGCTGGCAGCCCAGTGAACTTGCCGCTGGGGCCGGTCGCGGCAGCTTTTTACCCCAGCCCCCGACTCCCCTATGTGTCCTGCATCTCTCCAGATTCGCCCTGCTACACCTACGGATGTGTCTGCACTGTTTGCCTTGGTCCAAGGCCTTGCCGACTACGAAAAGCTTGCCCACGAGGTCACCGGAACGTCTGACGCGCTGCATCAAAGTCTCTTTGGACCCCAGCCCTATGCCTACGCTGTTTTAGCCCTTGTCGATGGTGCCCCGGCTGGATTTGCGCTGTATTTCTACAACTTCTCGACCTTTCTCATGAAACCAGGACTGTACCTGGAAGACCTCTATATCAAACCCGACTACCGTCGACAGGGCATTGGCAGTGCTTTGTTTCAATACCTGGCCCAAGTGGCGCTAGACCAGGGCTGTGGCCGGTTTGAATGGAGCGTGCTGGATTGGAACGAAAGTGCGATCGCATTCTACAAGCAAAAAGGTGCCGTCCTGATGGATGACTGGCGCATCTGTCGGGTGACAGGAGAGGCCCTGACTGCGCTGGCGGGCTGATGTACTGACCTAAATTTGGAATGGACTAACGTATTTTTTGCTCAGTTATCATTATTTTGAGTGGTTTTACGGTCAGCAGGTTTACGGTGTAGTGGGGCGTTCCCTGGTGTTTGAACCAAAAAATGCTGACCGTAGTGCTTCGAGGGAAGTTTCGCTGCGCACCCATCCGGAACGTTTCTCTAGTTAATTTTCTGGAATTATCCGTCGGAGAGATTCAGCACTCAAAGAGTGTTGCGTCAATTGGCCTAGGACGGCTGGCGGATAGATTGACTATTTTTGTTGGAACAACAGAATGGCTTGTGCTGTTCTGCATAAATACAAACTTGTAGTGAGACTGTCATTACTAACAGCATTTACGGATGATGTCCGGTGTGCGAGGTGACTAAATGGATGTATCGAAAGTTACTCTTCGGTACGTAAAAAGTCTGATTCCAACATCACTCGACACTCATTATGTTTAAGAAGTTCTCTGCAGCGCTCGGCGTCACCGTTCTCAGCTTTGGCCTGGCCCAAGGTGCCCAGGCTGGGACATTTCACAATGGCTGGAACTATAGTATCGACGCCTTTAACGATGGCTCTGGTGGACAGGCATTTGAGATTCAAGGTCTGGCCATTAAGGAGACTGCTGAGTCTATTTTTGTGTCAGTAACAGGTGGATCGGCCCTCACCGGGACAAGCTACGTACACGCCGCTGACGGCAACATCGGGTGGACAGATCTGATGTTCAACTTTACTGGAGAAGACTACAACACGGCAGCTGACAGCGGTAGCCTGTTCGGCGTTCACTTTGCTGACGACAACGATTCTGATGTAGGGCAGGTGGGTGTCTATCAGGTGGATACGGCTAAGACGGTTTACAGTACAAACTCTGGATATAACAGTCTGCAGCAGTACTACGACTACGGCTGGGAAAAAGAGAACACGATGGGCGATATTGCCACTAAGGACGCCGCCTATGATTATTTCGGGGCAACAACCGCCGCGCGCAGCAGCATCCAAAGTGGGACATTCCTCGGTGGGTTGACCTTCTTGACAGCGCAAGAAGCGACCGACGAGGGGCTGGACTTTTCCAACTTCGACACTACCGCTACTGAGACTCACACCTTCAAGTTTGATCGTAGCCTGCTCCCCTCGGGTGAGTTTATCGCCAGTGTCTTTATGGAATGCCTCAACGATGGCATTGGCTTGCATGGCAGTGTAGAGGCTGTACCTGAACCCTCTGCTATGGGTGGTTTGGCCTTTCTCGGCCTACTGGCTGCAAAGCGTCGTCGTCGTAAGGCGGCGAACGCCTAGGATTGAGTATGTGATGGCAGTATCTGCCACAGGGTAAGTACTGCCAAATAAGATCGCGTTACTCAGCGGCGTAGCCCCTAGGGTGTGAGCTATAGCAACCGCCACAAAGGTTTGTGGCGGTTGCAGGCCACTTGGCGACCCTACAAGGGTTTCTCAGCCAGAACTGTCCTCGGCAAAGTGGCGAGTGCTACACCTCTACACGCTCAAATTCTTGCTGCCCGAGAACAGCATC
>JBCBOC010000095.1:0-9082 GCA_039821475.1 Cyanobacteria bacterium J06632_22
TTTCGTGAGGAAGCGCTGGAGCGGCTGTCATCACCGGAGCAGCTAGACCAGCTCATGCAAATTGTGCGGCCTAGGAGTTGGCTGCCCCTGATCACCCTGGGGGGGCTCATTGGCGTGGGCCTTCTGTGGAGCATACTGGGGCGGATTCCGGTGACAACGACCAGTCATGCCATTCTGGTGCAGCCGGCCTCAGGTGACAGTCAGTTGATTGGGGTCGCGCATTTCGATGCTGGCGAAATTGCCCAAATCGAGCCCGGTATGGAGGTGTTGTTGATTCCAGACGTGGAAGGCAGTCAACAATCGGCGGGTGGTATCTACGGTACGGTGAGTTATGTGCAGCCTCCCCAGGTGATGACCCTGGAAGGTGTCCGTGCCTTGGAAAATCCAGAAGCACCCACCATTATTGAAGTCATTATTGACCTAGAGGCCGACCCTGACTCTGCTAGCGGCTATCGTTGGTCGGCGAGCAGTAACAAGATGTTTCCGCTGGCGGGCATGCCCGCTGCGGCCCGTATCACCTTAGACGAGCGGGCGCCTATCGCCTTTGTCTTGCCGTTTCTCGACAATCAATAAATCCCCCCAGATTAGATCCCCTGTCCGCCGCCCACCCTCCCGCCCACGATTTGGAGCAGAAGGATGACTAAACGCGTAAAAACACCAACGGTGTTGCAAATTGAAGCCGTAGAATGCGGGGCGGCGGCCCTGAGCATTGTTCTGAGGTATTACAAACGCTATGAGCCGCTCGCTGTGCTACGCCAAGCCTGTGGCGTCTCGCGGGATGGTGTGACGGCAGCTAATGTTCTGAAGGCCGCTCGGCGCTATGGTCTGGTGGCGAAGGGGTTCAAGAAGAGTATTGAACGCCTCAAGGAATTGCCCCCGCCCTTTATTGTGTTCTGGAATTTCAATCACTTTTTGGTGGTCGATGGATTTGATGATCGTAAGGGAGACGTCTATCTCAACGATCCAGCCAGTGGTCCCCGGCGAGTGACGGCAGAAGAGTTTGATGAGGGCTACACGGGCGTTGTTTTGACCGTGGAACCCGGGGAAGACTTTGAGGCAGGGGGTGAAAAGTCTAATCTAAAGACGGCGCTGATGAAGCGGATGCGCGGCTCCGTGGGGGCCTTGGCGTTTTGTACGGTGGCAGGATTTTTGCTGGTGCTGCCCACCTTGGCGCTGCCTGCCTTTAGCCGTATTTTTATCGATAATGTTTTGTTGGCCAAGCGCCTAGACTGGCTACCCTACGTGCTAGCGGGTATGGCTCTAACGATTGTGGTGCAGGGACTGCTCACCGGATTGCAGCTCCGCTATTTGAGAGCGCTCAAAATTAAGTTGGCGGTGGGCATGACCAGCCGGTTTGTTTGGCATGTCCTACGTCTCCCGGTAGGATTCTATGCCCAGCGCTTTGCGGGCGAGATTAGCGATCGCATTACGCTCAACGATGATGTGGCGGATGTCCTATCCGGGCGATTGATTACAACCGTCATTAGTCTTGTGATGATTGGGTTTTATGCGATCGCGATGGCGTTTTATGATATTCCCCTAACGCTGATTGTGATTGCCTTTGCTGTCACCAACGTGGTTGTTCTCCAATGGGTATCGCGTCAGCGGGTGGATGCCAATCGCAGAATTATCCAGGCCTATGGGAGTGCTTCGGGTGTCGGTATTGCCGGACTGCAAAGTATGGAGACGCTTAAGGCTTCGGGCATTGAATCGGACTTTTTTGCCCGTTGGGCCGGTTATTACACGAAAGCGATCAATGCCCAACAGGAGTTGGGTATTGTTAACCGCCTGATGGGGTTACTGCCGGGGCTGTTGTCGACCCTGGCTGGGCTGGCACTGTTGATGATTGGTGGCTGGCGTGTGATTAAAGGGGAAATGAGCATTGGCATGCTGGTGGCCTTCCAGCTTCTCATGCAAAGCTTTCAGTCTCCGGTCAACAATCTGGTGCGGTTTGCCAGTACCCTACAGACCCTAGAGGGCAATCTGGAACGGTTGGATGATGTGTTAGAGAACGAGATTGATATGGTGTTTGGCGGGTCGCTGACATCAGTAACGGCCTCCGCAGGCAAGACCCTCGGAGATCGAGGAGACTTGAAGCAGCCCAAGCGTAACCTACGGTCGGCTGAGCGTAACGGCGGTGTGACCATGGCATCCCAGACTGCTGAGGATCTGCCCCATTTCCGTCTGTCCGGTGAGGTCGAAATTTCTAATCTTTCCTTTGGGTATAGCCCCCTCGATCCGCCGCTGATTGACAACTTTAGCCTACACATTCAGCCGGGGCAGCGGGTTGCCCTGGTGGGGGGGAGTGGGTCTGGTAAATCTACCCTGGCTCGGGTAATTGCGGGACTGTATCAGCCCTGGTCTGGAGAGATTCGGTTTGATGGGCAGCTACGGGAGACGATTGATCGGTCGGTCATCACGGGCTCTGTGGCGATGGTAGAGCAAGATATTTTGTTATTTGCAGGGACGGTGCGCGATAATCTCACCCTGTGGGACGTCACTGCGCCTGACAGCGCGATTCAGCAAGCTGCTCAGGATGCTGCCATTGAAGAGGCCATTCTGTCGATGCCCTATGGCTACGATGCTGAGTTGCTAGAGGGGGGACAAAACCTCAGTGGCGGTCAACGACAACGCCTGGAAATTGCGCGGTCCCTGGTGAACAACCCGAGCATTTTGATTATGGATGAGGCCACCAGTGCGCTAGATACTGAAACCGAAAAGATTATCGATCAGAATCTGCGGCGGCGGGGCTGTACCTGCATTATTGTGGCCCACCGTTTGAGTACAATTCGCGATGCTGACGAGATTATTGTCTTAGACCGGGGGCAGGTGGTGCAGCGGGGCACCCATGACCAGCTCTGGCAACAGCCGGGCCTCTATGCTGATTTGATTAAAAGTTCTGGTGCGCTCACCCAGGCATAGTTGTTGTCGATATCTTAGTGACGTGCTGATCCGGTCCTGTAACACGCTCCCTAAGATGATCTGTTCTCCGCAATACTCACTCCGCAATCCTGACAAGAGCGTAGTTCTAACCGTGGCAACGATATCCCAGAGGAATGATGGTTTCTTTGCAGCCTCGCAAAACTGAGCACAATGGCCGCGCTTTGGCGGGCAATGATCTGTTGTGTTTAGATCAGCCAGATCAGGTTTGGCAGGTGCAGTCTGGGCAGGTTGGCATCTTTAGCGTGGGCTGGCAAGCTGGCAAGCCCACGGGCGCGCGTCGGTACCTGTTTACGGTAATGCCGGGGGAGTGGCTGCTGGGCTGTGTGCCGGAGGAGATTGGGCTGATTGCGATCGCATTTGAACCCACAACGCTACAGCTGTTCGATGTCCCGGACGGTACCGATCAGATCGCCCCTCAGCTCGAACAATGGCTACTGCGTTTTGGCCAGATCGGCGGATTTCCCGGTTTAACTTCGGCGACAGCTTTGCCAGAGCTCGACTGTCAATACTGTTCGCTCAACCCCGATGATGTTTACCAACCTTCTATCCCGACCTGGGTCAAACTGCGCCAGGGCCAGGCCCATTGGTTGGGACAGTCTGGCTGGCCCCTAGACGGTGAGTCGGACTGGTTTCCGCTGATGCCCATGGGTGGGTTGCGTGCCGTCACGCCGGTCGAATTGGAAGCGGTAACGACGGCTAACCTGGCCGATTTGCCGGTGGTGGGGTTGGCCCAGTTTCACCGGTATGCCCTTCAGGCTTTGAGACAGTTGGCTGATACTGACCATCGGCGACAGTTTCGACGGTTTCAATCGCGTCAGCAGCTCAACCAAAAAACCACCCAGACGGCGCTGTCAGGGTTAGCCTCTTTGCTAGAGCCAGACGATAGAGCCTATTTGCGGGCTGAAACCCCGCTGCTGGTAGCTGCTGGGGCCGTGGGACATGCTTTGGGCGTGACGGTGAGTCCACCGGGTACGGCAGAAGATTTGTCGCGGGTCAAAGAGCCCTTAGAAGCGATTGCTCGGGCCTCTCAGCTGCGGCTGCGGCGGGTGCTGCTGCGGGGCCAATGGTGGACCCAAGACAGTGGTCCGCTGGTGGCCTATCGCCGAGTCAATCATCATCCCGTGGCTCTGATGCCTCTGCAGGGTAGCCGCTATGAGCTCTTGGATCCCGAGACGCCGACTGAGCGGCAGCCCATGACTGCCGCGGTGGCCAGTACGTTGGAACCCGTGGCCTTTATGCTGTACCGTCCTCTACCCGAGGGACAGCTTAAGGCTTGGAGCCTGCTCCAATTTGCGTTCTACGGTCGGCAGCGCGATCTGTGGAGGATTGTGCTGTTGGGGGTGGCCACCACGCTGTTAGGCATGGTTGTGCCCCAGGCCACGGCGGTGCTGGTGGATCAGGCCATTCCCTTTGGTAGTGAAGGCCTATTGATTCAGCTTGGCATTGCGCTGTTGGGTGTGGCCATTGGTCGAGTGAGTTTTAAGTTCGCCCAGGCTGTTGCCGCCATGCGCCTGGAGACCGGCTCAGACGCAACCTTGCAGGCGGCGGTGTGGGACCGATTGCTGAAGCTAAAAACAAGCTTCTTTCGGGACTATGCTACGGGCGATTTGCAATCGCGGGTGTCGAGTATTACGGCCATTCGGCGGCGGCTGAGCGGCACGGTGTTAGATGCGATGCTCTCTGGTGGATTTGCGCTGCTAAACCTGGGGTTGTTGTTTTACTACAGTGCTCGGTTGGCCGTGTTGGCACTGGTAGTGGCGCTAGTGGTGATGGCGGTAACGGGCATTTCCGGGGTGATTTTATTAAAGAAGCAACGACCGCTCTTGGCCCTGGACGGTGAGCTATACGGCCTGATGGTGCAGCTGATCAACGGCGTGTCGAAGCTGCGCATGGCTGGGGCTGAGGGCCGTGCCTTTGCCCAATGGAGTGAAAAATATCGGCAACAGCTCCGGCTCATTGCTAGCACCCAGCGCCTCGAAGATGCGGTCGCAGTGTTTAACACTGTGATGCCCGTGTTTACGGCTATTGGTCTGTTTTGGCTGGCGGCGACCCTGGTGGATCCGACCCAGACAACAGTGCGGGGCTTTTCAACGGGCACTTTTCTGGCCTTTAACGCGGCCTTTGCCATTTTTATTAGCGGAGCCACCAGCCTGAGCCAGACGCTGATTGAGGCCTTAGACGTGGTGCCGCTATGGATGCGATCGCAACCGATTCTCACGGCTACCCCCGAAATTACCACCCAGAAAGCCGATCCTGGCAAGTTATCGGGGTCATTCTGCGTCGATCACGTAACGTTTCGCTATCGAGAAGATGGGCCCCTGATTTTGGACGATGTCACTGTGGAGGCGAAGCCAGGAGAGTTTATTGCGCTAGTGGGGCCTTCGGGGTCGGGCAAGTCGACGGTCATGCGCCTGCTGCTGGGGTTTGAAACGCCGCAGTCTGGCACTGTCTACTTCGATGGGCAAGACCTGAGTGGCTTGGACGTTTCTGCGGTGCGGCGTCAGCTCGGTGTGGTGCTCCAAAATGGTCGTATCAATGCCGGTACGATTTTCGAGAATATTTCTGGCGGTGCGCTCATCCCTTTAAACGATGCCTGGCGCGCGGCGGAGATGGCAGGCTTTGCCGACGACCTGCATAGCTTTCCTATGGAAATGCATACGGTAATTAGCGAAGGCGGGGGGAACCTATCGGGTGGGCAGCGGCAGCGCCTGATCATTGCCCGGGCCCTGGCACTCAATCCTAAAATCCTGTTATTAGATGAAGCCACAAGTGCCCTAGATAACCGGACACAGGCCATTGTGAGTGAGAGCCTGGACCAGCTGAATGTCACCCGGATTGTTATTGCCCATCGCCTGAGCACTATTCGTAATGCCGACAGGATTTATGTTGTCAAAGCAGGGCGGGTGGTGCAGCAGGGCAGCTTTGACGAGCTGGCTGCGCAGCCTGGCACCTTTGCCGAATTGATCAAGCGTCAGCTGGCATAAATACCTGCGGACAACACGGACAACAAATGTGTCAATCGGCACCGTTGTTGGTCGTCAGGTTTGCTAATGTGCTGCAAGGGCCGTGCAGGCAGAATGGGCTTTTCTCGAGGCAAGACTTTCCCCGCATTCGGCCTTGTATTAAACCTTGGCCCCGTCCAGTGCTGGAGTTTTCCCTAGGAAAAGCTACAGGTTTCAGGCTGGATGCGGTTTAGCAACGTTGTTAACGGTTTGTCCTAATGGTTTTATTTTCTAAAGACCGTATCTTAGTCCCTATCGACTTTTCAGACGAATCTTTTCAGGCTTTGAAAGATACCCTTGCCTTTATCGAATCGACCTCCAGTGTGGTTCATGCGATTCATGTCTTGAGTCCCCTGGAGTCAACGGAACCCGGTAATATCTGGCAGTCGGTCGATATCGAGACGCGTAAAGCGAAAGTCCAAGAGTCCTTCGCTGAGTCCTTCCCTGAGGGAGAAGCGCAGGGGATCAGCCTGGTGATTGACGAAGGTGAACCCAGCGCTGAAATCATTGACTATGCTAAGCAGCACGACATTGGGTTGATTGTGATGCCATCAACGGGCAAAACAGGCCTCTCGCGGTTTCTGATGGGCTCTGTCACAGAGCGAGTGATGCGGTTTGCCCACTGCCCAGTGTTAGTACTGCGGGGATAGCGTATCCCCCGGCAACGGTATCCGTTGGTAACAGTATTGATTTTTTGCATCAACGCTATCGATGCCAGCTTTTGTTGAATTAATTTAGCCTGCCTACATTGGAGTCATCGCATTGAGGTGACTCCAATGACTGTTTTTACCCCTTCTCCACTGCCTGAGCGCGGCCCTTCTCAACCGGCAACACCTTTTGAGCGTTTGTTTAGCCTGGTGCAGTGGTTTGTTCGATTTAGCCAGTTTTACGGCGAATACAACAGTAGAGCGCCCCATGAGCGCGCTAAATGGCTGCAGCAGAAGCAATAGATGTGTGAGACGTTGAAATAGCGCTGTGTCATTGATCGATCAGGATTTTAGACACAGTGCTATTTAACTTTAAGTTTCAGGGTCATAAGGAGCGAGAAGTTAGAAGGTAGGAGATTATTCTGACTCCTAAATTCTGACTCCTTATGTCATGGTCGGTTCTACAGATGATTGAGAGGACCTATTGGGCACAGAGGCTCCACTGGGTTAAACATCACTGGAGACCGGCACCTTTTCGTAGGTCACCATTTGCCCCGTGGTGAGGCGATTCCAGTAGTCTTTCAGGTCTGCGGCGACCTCATTGGAGAGAATGTAGCAGCCTAAAAGGTTCGGGAAGGCCATGCCCAACAGCATCAAGTCGCTGAAGTCGATAATCAGGGAGATGCTGGCCAGACAGCCGAGGAAGGTGCAGACGACATAAATGCACTTGAACACAATGGTGCTGCGTTCGCCAAACAGGTAGCTCCAGGCCTGAATGCCGTAGTAGCTCCACGAGATAATAGTTGAAAAGGCAAACAAACAAACCGCAATACTCAAGATGATGGGGAACCAGCCCAGTACTGAGGAGAATGCACTGGCCGTCATCTGTACACCGCTCAGCTCTGCCCCAGTGTCTTGGTAGACACCCGTGAGGACAATGGCGATGGCAGTCATGTTACAGATGATGATCGTGTCGATCAGGGGTTCGAGCAGTGATACCAAACCTTCCCGAACGTGCTCATCGGTACGGGCAGCAGAGTGGGCGATGGCCGCAGAGCCTACTCCGGCCTCGTTAGAGAAAGAGCTGCGGCGAATGCCTTGAACCATCACGCCGACGATACCACCCCCTACTGCCGTGGGGGCAAAGGCCTCGCTGATAATGGTGCCAATGGCTGCAGGCACCTGGGTGAGATTAGACAAGATGACCACCAAACAGGCAATAAAGTAGATGGTTGCCATGGCTGGCACCAGCTTTTCGGCAACGGCGCCAATGCGGCGAATGCCACCAATAATCACGAAAGCGGCTAGACCTGCTAGCACCAGACCGAACAGCCAGGCCGGTAAGCCAGGGATGAGCCCCGAGATAGCGGCATAGGCCTGGTTGGACTGGAACATATTTGCGCCGCCCAGGCTCCCGCCGAGGCACAGGACGCTAAACAACACCGCTAACCCTTGGCCTAGAGGTTGTAAACCACGGGCTGATAACCCCTGGTTGAGGTAGTACATCGGCCCACCTAAAATGGTGCCGTCAGGTAGAACCCGCCGATACTTAACGGCTAGGGTACATTCCACAAACTTACTGACCATGCCGCAGAATCCCGCGATGGTCAGCCAGAACATGGCGCCTGGGCCGCCCAGTTGGATTGCGATCGCAACCCCTGCAATATTTCCTAGGCCGACTGTGCCGGAAACCGCCGTTGCCAGGGCTTGAAAGTGAGACACCTCACCATCGTCATGGGGGTCGTCAAACTTGCCCTGAACCACTTGGACGGCATGCTTGAGGCCCCGCAAGTTGATGAACCCCATGCGTAGGGTAAAAAATACAGCGCCGACAAACAGCCACAGCACAATGAATGGGAAACCATTCTCGCCACCGATCTTGAAGAACAGCAGCGTTGCCATGACATCCACGATGGGCTGAAAGATCGAATCAACCAGCGTTGTTGTTTCAGCATCTTGAGCCCAGGCGGCGGGGGCAGCAATTGCCAGCAATAGGAGAATGCAGCAGGCTGCCCCTATCCATCTTGAGCTGGACAGGGGCACGCTAGGCCGACGCCCCTTTAAATATTGTCTCGGTGGCCTGTCATGGTAGGAGGTAGATGAGCTGGAAACGTTGGTTTTCATAAGTTGCAGGGGTTCAACATCAGTCAGTCGTCGATCGGACAAGCATCGAAACGAAAAGCTTTAAGCCTCATCAAAGAAAGATCTGTCTAAAGCTCGCTTAAGGCTTAGAAAAACCTTTCCAAAAGCAATGCATAACATTGAGAGTTGACGCATATCTGCTGAAGGAGCGATGAAATATGCCGCTGTTGCTGAAGTATCTTTTGGCAGCACTGCATGAACGCAAGCCATCGCACGCGTAGTTAAAACAAACCTAAAGATTGAAGCCAATCAGTAGAAGAAGGGCATGCCGCATCAAGGGTGTAAACGCTGTCAAGCCAAAACGAACATCCTAGCAACAGACTAGTTACTTCCTTATATCAGCCCAAA
>JBCBOC010000619.1:0-3113 GCA_039821475.1 Cyanobacteria bacterium J06632_22
GGCTATGGTGTAGAACCGAACGTTAGCCCCGAACAACGGCAGGAGAAAACCCGATGGTGCAGTGGATAATCTTTGAGGGCATGCATGCCCCCGCCCTGACCACAGCGTTCCTCGCAGCGGTCGCAACTGCGCATCCCAATTTAAAGACCGCACCACGGCACCAGCCGGACGTGTGGTTAAATATGTGGCCGACTGTTGTGGCGCCAAAGCGTATCTGGCCCTATCCCAACGGCCAGGCAATACAGCAGCATCGACCGCAGCTCGCCTCCAACTCCGCGGCCTTGGGCGTTATTGCCTTCAGTGCCGGGGTGGTTGCTGCCGTGGAGCACCTCAGACAATGGCAACAAACGGGCGGACAGGTGGCCGGGCTGGTTGCACTGGACGGCTGGGGGGTCCCCCTAAACCACGATTACCCCACCTTTCGTCTCAGCCACGATCAGTTTACCCACCGTAGTTCTTTGCTACTGGGTAGCGGTCCTGTGAACTTTTATGCGGATCCCGCAGTGCCCCATTTGACCCTGTGGGAGGCTCCACAAACCGTCACCGGCTGGCAGGTTGATACCCACCGTGGACATATCGTCCAGGCCAGCTCAGCCCTGGAATTCTTGACCCAAGCCATTGACCAAATCGAGGCTCGCCACGGGCAGGAACAGTAGGACGCGTCCCATCTTCCCCCCGATTCACCTCTATTCATAAGGTCAGCAAATAGAAACATTTTTTGGGGATCACTCGCTACCTTGGGGCAGAGTTGTAAAATAGGGAACAATTTCTCGCTTACCCCTCTAAGATTGCTGCCTCCAAGTCCATGGTCTCTCTTCTTCAAACGCCACTGTCTAAGCCGGCCACCCAGCGCGCATCTGGGGCCTATGCACTGATCGATAGCCTGATTCGCCACGGGGTAAAGCATATTTTTGGCTACCCTGGCGGTGCAATTCTGCCCATCTACGACGAGCTCTACAAGGCCGAGGATGCGGGCAAGGTCCAGCATATTCTGGTGCGCCATGAGCAAGGGGCATCCCACGCGGCTGACGGCTATGCCCGCGCCACTGGCGAAGTCGGCGTTTGCTTTGCCACCTCCGGGCCTGGCGCAACAAATCTGGTAACCGGCCTAGCGACCGCCCAAATGGACTCAATTCCAATGGTGGCCATTACCGGACAGGTCCCCCGGGGTGCCATCGGCAGCGATGCCTTCCAAGAAACCGATATCTTCGGCATTACCCTGCCGGTGGTTAAGCATTCCTACGTGGTACGCGACCCCCGAGACATGGCCCGCATTGTGGCGGAGGCCTTTTACATTGCCAGTACGGGTCGTCCTGGGCCAGTGCTAATCGATGTCCCCAAGGATGTGGGCCTAGAAGAATTTGACTACAGCCCCGTAGAGCCGGGCAGCATCAGTTTGCCGGGCTACAAGCCCACGACTAAGGGCAACCCTCGCCAGCTGAACAATGCCATTCGCCTGATGCAGGCCGCGCAGCAGCCGCTACTGTACGTGGGCGGCGGTGCGATCGCAGCTGGGGCCCATGCCGAAATTCGGCAGCTGGCCGAACACTTCCAAATTCCCGTCACCACGACTCTGATGGGTAAAGGGGCCTTCGACGAGCACCACCCGCTAGCCGTAGGTATGTTGGGCATGCACGGCACGGCCTATGCCAACTTTGCCGTCAGCGAGTGCGACCTACTGATTGCCGTTGGTGCCCGCTTTGATGACCGAGTTACCGGCAAGCTGGACGAGTTTGCCAGCCGGGCCAAGGTCATCCACATTGACATCGACCCCGCCGAAGTGGGCAAAAACCGCGTGCCCAATGTACCCATCGTCGGCGACGTGCGCCAGGTCCTCAGCCAAATGCTGGATCGCATTCACGAGGGCAACTATGCCGCCCTGCCAGGCCAGACCCAAAAGTGGCGGGATCGCATCCAAACCTGGAAAACCAAGTACCCCCTCCAGGTACCGACCTACAGCGACATTCTGTCTCCTCAGCAGGTGATTACCGAGCTGGCCAAACAGGCCCCCCACGCCTACTACACCACCGATGTCGGCCAGCATCAAATGTGGGCTGCCCAGTTCCTCAAAAATGGACCTCGCCAATGGATCTCTAGCGCCGGACTCGGCACCATGGGCTACGGTTTGCCTGCCGCCCTGGGCGTCCAGGTAGCCCTGCCAGACCACCAGGTCATCTGCATTAGCGGCGACGCCAGCTTCCAAATGAACCTGCAGGAACTGGCCACCCTGGCGCAGTACGGCATTAAGGCCAAAACCATCATCATCAACAACGGCTGGCAGGGCATGGTCCGCCAATGGCAGCAAAACTTCTTTGGTGAACGCTACTCGTCGTCCAACATGGAAGTGGGCATGCCCAACTTTGAAATGTTGGCAACGGCCTTTGGGGTCAAAGGTATGGTGATCGACCACCCCAGCAAACTAGAGGAAGGCATTGCCGCAATGCTGGCCTACGATGGCCCGATATTGGTCGATGCCCATGTCCGTCGTGACGAAAACTGCTACCCGATGATTCCACCCGGTGCGAGCAATGCACAGATGCTGGGCCTCCCAGAACAGCCTGAAAGCCTTCAAATTCAGGCCCCAGTTAAATGCGGTAGCTGCGGTGCCGAAAATGCGGCCACCCATCGGTTCTGCTCTGAATGCGGGTCTAAGCTGTAAGCTCTCCCCCTGAGCGTGTCTTGCAGGCTCGCCCAAGGGCAAACTGGTCGGCAAATATATCGCAATTGAAGAGTGGGTAGCTCCATTCGACTGCGTCGAGGGGCTCCAGAACAAAGGCCTTCAGCCAGGAACTGTCCCGAGCAACTCGACGAACGCACTATCAACCCCTACCTGACTCTGGCCCTGAATCGCACATAGCCGTAGGACTGATTGGCTACATTGGTCGCGCTACTGGCATTGAGAATATCGCCCAGGTCAACTGCGATCGCACCATTTGGATTTGCATTCAGCGCGTTACCATCGCCGTCACAGTCAATCCCGGCAAAGCGGCTATCATTTGCCGGATCAACCCCTGGCGGGAAATACACCGCCGCATCACCATCACTCGCACCCGTGTGATAAGTCGAGCTACCGTTCTGAAAAATCTCTACCGACAGGTCTGCGCCCGTCAACC
>JBCBOC010000698.1:0-2632 GCA_039821475.1 Cyanobacteria bacterium J06632_22
AACTTTTGTTATGGCTTGAATCTTTTAGAACAGATTTGAGTATCTGCCGCAGTAGCTTGTCCGGTGGCAGACTCATATCTAGTAGCGCGGGGTCGGACAGGAGCCGACTGTTGTTTTCCATAAGGTGTTGCAACAGCGCCACAAACAACCCTTCTTTATCTTGAAAATAGCTATATAGGGTGGGCTTCGATACGCCCGCCGCAGTGGCAATACGGGACATACTGGCGGCAGCATACCCCTGGGTGGTAAACACCTCCAGGGCCCCCGTCAAAATCGCCCTTGCTTTGTCGGCTTTCTCTGGACTAAACGCACCAGGCTGCTGGGCTGCAAGGTTCACTTCATTGACTCCAGTAAGACATGTCCATTCTATAGCGGTCGCCGTGCAGGGCAATTCTGTGGGCTAACGTGTTTTCCCGAGGCCCGCTATCGGCAGGCTAGGCGGTCGGGGCGTGATGTTCACCGTCACCTTATTGCGCTCGTCTTGTGCTTGTCGAATTGCAAGGACCAGTTCTTGGCGCCGAAAGCCTTGATTCTGGAGCCTCTCGACGTAGTCGCATGGGGCTACTAACCCTTCGACTGCCGAGCACCTACCGATTGCAATCTCTATAGTTTGGCTTTAGATTTCACTCTTGACTTTACCAAACGGTTTAGTAAGATTGAGTTAACTTTACCAAACGGTTTAGTAAAAATTGGCGTTTTGGTAGCGCATCGGCGTGTTGCTAAGGCGTTGGCTTAGGCGCCGGGTTGAACGTCTCAGATTGCGGTGATTAGCCTAATCAAGGAGGTCTTGATGAGTTCGAGTGTATTAAGGCAGAAGATGCGTCGATTGCCCTCCCGTCGTTGGATTGTGGTGTTCGCTGCGGTTGGAACGCTGGGAATTGCCGTTTGGGGGGTGTCTCAGTTGCGAGTGGGGGTGGTGCGAGAAGAATCGCCAGTGGTGGTCGCGCCGCAAATTACCACCGTGACGGCCCTGGGGCGGTTAGAGCCGGACGGCGAAACCATTAATTTGACGCCGCCAACATCGGTGCAGGAAAGCCGGATTGATCGGTTGCTGGTCTCTGCGGGGGACCGGGTTGAGGCGGGGGATGTGATTGCAGTGCTCGATAACTATGCTCGATTGCAGGCCACCCTGCAGCAGGCGGAGGAGCAGGTCAACATTGCCCGTGCGAAGTTAGCCCAGGTGCAGGCCGGGGCTCAAAGTGGCGAAATCCAGGCGCAGCAGGCTGAAATTGCCCGCCTCCAGGCCGACCAAGCCGGTAGTGTGAGCGCCCAGCGGGCGACAATTGCTCGGCTAGAGGCGGAGGTGCAAAATGCCCAAACGGAGTATCAGCGCTATGAGTCGCTCTATCAGCGGGGGGCCGTCTCAGCATCGGATCGAGATGCCCGCCAGCTCACCTACACCACTTCCCAGCGTCAGCTCCAGGAGGCACGGGCGTCGTTGGCTCGAATTCAGACGACGACGGATAACCAGATTGCGCAGGCGCGGGCCACGCTGGACCGCATTGAAGAAGTTCGTCCGGTAGATGTGGCGACCTCTCAGGCTGAGGTGGACGCTGCGATCGCAACCGTTGCCGAAGCTCAGGCCAATCTGGATCAAGCCTCTGTGCGATCTCCGGTGGCGGGACAAATCCTCGATATTCACACCCTACCCGGCGAGACTGTCGGGAGCGACGGCATTGCCACGCTGGGGCAGACCGACCAAATGATGGTGATTGCCGAGGTGTATCAGGACGACATTTCTAAGGTGAAGATCGGCCAGCCAGTGGACGTTAGCTCCCCGGCGCTCCCGGCAACGCTGGTGGGTACCGTCGAGCGCATTGGTCTGCAGGTGGGGCAACAGCAGGTGGTCAATGAAGACCCCAGCAGCAACATCGATGCCAAGGTTATTGAGGTTCACATTCGCTTAGATGCGGCAGCCATGGAGACCGTTGTCGGTCTGACCAACTTGCAGGTAACGGCCACAATTCAAACGGACTAGGAGCGGTGGTATGACTCTGCTTAAAAAAATCAAAGCGTTAACAGATCGAACCCCGCTGGGTTTAAAACAGCTCCGTCATGATCGGATGCGGTTGCTGACTGCGATCGCAGGCATCACCTTTGCAGACATTCTCATTTTCTTGCAGTTGGGCTTTTCCGATGCGCTGTATACCAGCAACACGCGGTATCCCCGGCAGGTGAATGCAGATCTCATTGTTGTCAGTACGCAGTTTCAAAACTTTGCGCGCCTGAGAACATTCCCCCGACGACGACTCTACCAGGCACAGGATGTGCCCGGTGTTGCGGCGGCCGATAGTCTGTTTATTGCCTCAAAAGAATGGCGTAATCCCCATACTCGAGAAAAAGCCTCCATGCTGGTGATCGGGCAAAATCTAGATCGCCCTGCCTTTGACCTGCCAGAGGTCAACCAACAGCTGCAGCGGGTACGTTTGCCCGATTATGTGTTGTTTGACCAGGCCGCGCGGGGGGACTATGCCGAACTGGTTGCTCAAGTCACGGCAGGGGAGACGGTGACCACCGAAATGGGTAAACGCACGGTCACGGTTAATGGTTTGTTTTCGGTGGGGGCGTCCTTTGCGGACGATGGCGCGCTGATGACGAGTAACCAAAACTTCCTGCGTCTGTTTCCTAATAC
>JBCBOC010000430.1:0-4365 GCA_039821475.1 Cyanobacteria bacterium J06632_22
AGCGCATAGTTTTGAAACATCATGGCCGTATTGCGCTTAGCTGGCGGCAGATCATTGACACAGCGATCGCCAATTAGGACCTGTCCGCGGGTAACCGTTTCATGGCCCGAAATCATACGCAGCGTTGTGGTTTTACCACAGCCACTGGGACCCAGCAAACAACAATAAATACCGGCGGGAATGTCTAGGGTTAAGTTTTCAATGGCCGTAACGGGTCCGTAACGTTTGGTGACCGAACGTAACGAGACCTGAGCAGCTTTCACCGCTTGAGGAAGCGATACTGCTGACGAATCGCGAGAGACAGATGACAAGGGGTGATCCGCGCTAACGGTCATGACGCTTGATGTGTAACTCCTGGTATGTTCAACCTGCGTATTCGGCCTGCGTATTCGACTTAGCTTATCCGCGGGAGGGCAGAATCAACCCAACTCAAAGGTGCCAGTCAAAGGACACCTGCCAAAAGGCGCTCATCAATCATTAGTCAGAGTGGTCTAGATGATTATCTTGAGCAGCTTTGCATCTGACAATACCAATCCCCTCGATTACCGCAAGGAAAGATCCAACAAACTTTAGGATCCGACTCAAGTTAGCGGGACAACGGCTAAGTTGTCGCCGCCGCTACGGGATTAGTAGTCGATGATCGTACCGAGGCCTGCCCCGAGGAGCGCGGTTCTGCAACACAACGATAATGCTGATCCAACTGCAATATCGTATGCAAAAGCACGTTTGCACCTTGGATACAGTGCTCTGGCGCGGTGTATTCGGTCTCCGCATGGCTAATGCCGGCCTGACTGGGGACGAAAATCATGCCCATGTCGGTGAGGCTGCCCATAATCTGAGCATCGTGGCTGGCCCGACTGGGCAGCGAAATAACCGGCAGTGCGAGGGTCTCGCAGACTTGGCCAATCGTATTTTGAATGTGGGAGTTAGCCGGAACGGGCTCATTGCGGAGCTGAGGCCGGATGGTGAATTCGGTATCGGTTTGAGTTGCGATCGCACCGGCCCGCTCCGTTAACATCGCCACCATCCGATCCAGACAATCGTTCGACAGGTCCCGCATGTCCACGGTCAGCTCGACTTGACCAGGAATGGTATTGGCCACGTTCGGCGTCAGCTGCATGGCCCCAACGGTAGCCACCTGATCACCCGTCAGTAATTCATCTCGACGGCGACCAATCTCATTGACCGCCAGAACCAACTGAGATGCCGCCACCAGGGCATCTTGCCGAAGGGACATGGGGGTCGTGCCCGCGTGGCTGGCCTGCCCAGCAAAGGTAATCAGATAGCGTCGCTGGCCCACAACGCCCGTCACCAAGCCCATGGGATTACCCGCCGTCTCCAGCACCGGTCCTTGCTCGACATGGACTTCCACAAAGGCCGCTAGGACACCCGGTTCCCGCTGAGCCGCTGTAACGTTATCCCAATCTCCACCAATTCGATTGACGCAGGGCTCAATGGCATCGTAATGCGGGTGAGCATAGTCAGCCGGGTTCAAAGACGCCTGCCCGGCCATGGCCTTGCTGCCAATCATGGTGCGCTCTTCGTCAGCAAACACAATCACTTCAAAGGGATGGTCAAGCTGAATCCCCTGCTCATGCAAGGTACGGGCCACCTCGATACCGGCTAGAACCCCGTAGGTGCCGTCATAAATACCCGCATTGGGCACCGTATCCAGGTGAGAGCCCGTTGCCAAGGCGGGCGATGCCGGGAACCGCCCCGGATAGCGACCAATGATATTGCCTGCGGCATCCGTCGTGACGGTCATGCCGGCAGACTGCATCCATTGCTGCGCCACGGCCCGGGCCTGAATATCTTCGGGACTAAACGCTAAACGCCGAACGCCCCCCTCGGGCAAAGCACCAATGGCCCCCATCTCGGTAATCGTTTGCATTAGTCGACGACCGTCAACGGCCACCGAGGCAAGCCCTGACGCAGCGGAAGATGCAGCAAAGGACTGACGACGGGGAGAGGGATTGGAGATGCTCATAAATGTCTATAGAAAAAGTAGAACGCTAGCCGACATCCGCCCTGGCTCTGTCGCGGTGGCAACGGCGCTGACCCGTGATTTAACGGTGTATTTTTGTGTGGGTTACAGACGACGCTTAAAACCTGCACCAGCGGTTGAAAGCGTTTGCCGTGAGGGCCCAGACTCGTTACTTGAACGGAAAGTTTATGGCCAGAGTAGAAGTGTTTACTCACCAATTCTGTAATAAATCTAACAATTATTGGGTACTGAGCCATTCATTGCCCGGTGCTTTACGAAATATCTCTGGCCTATCGGTGTGGCCCTCGACCTCCGATAGGCTGGGATGAATCTGCGTTAGGGAGCGTCCAATCAATGACGGAACCAGCCTCAAAGGTGGTCTTTATCTGTGGATCCGCGCTGCGAGGGCAGCCCGATCACGGCAACCTCCAGTCGGCCACCTTTTTGGGTGAAGCCCGCACAACGGCGGATTATCGGCTTCATGCCGTCAAGGACGGCTGGCATCCTGGCATCTATCGAGTGGACACCGATGGCGTCTCAATTCCTGGGGAGTTGTACGAGCTGACGCCCGAGCAGTACGACTACCTGGTGTCCACAGAACCGCCCAATATGTACCCTGAGACTGTGACCCTAAAGGGCGGAGGAGATGCGATCGCAATGCTCTATCCCCAGGCACTGGTCGAAGAAAACAATTGGCCCGACATCTCTGAGTACGGTGGGTGGGCCGCCTATAAAGCCAAAACATCAGGGTAAGGGCACTCAAAATTGGCCATGCCGCTATTGCTTCGGGTACAGCGCTGGATGTTGTACGTCGAGCGTTTGCCAAGCAACTGGTCCAGCAGCACGATCAAGCATCTGCCGCTGACACATGGAGTTATCGACAAGCAACTCTGGCGATGCAAAATATAGAAGCTTGAACGAGAACGATCTTCATGCCTATTTCCGTTGCCCTAATCGCCCACGACAGCAAAAAAAATGACCTCGTGGATCTTGTCCAGAAATATCGCGCCGTCCTATCTCGCTACCACCTCATTGCGACTGACAATACTGGCCAGCGAATTGAAACGGCAACCGGACTAGCCGTCGAACGCCTTGCCTCCGGCGTCCAGGGTGGGGTGCTACAAGTTGCTGCTCGTGTCGTCTCAGGAGATGTTGTTGGCGTCATCTTCTTGATGGATCCGCTCGCTCTCCAACCCCACGAAGCCGATTGCCAGGCACTCTTACGCGTTTGCAACCTTTACGATGTTCCCCTGGCAACGAATGTTACGATCGCAGAACTTTCCATTCAAGGTGTTGCCAAACGTCGAGAAGCTTACCTCATCTTTAACCCTGTTGCAGGTCAAGGCAATCCGGATCGTGATCTAGCCTTGATTCGGCAAATTTTAGAGCCCCAAGTCAATCTCCACACCATTTTTACCGAGCCCAATATCGACCCTGTAGACCAAGCCAAAGAAGCGATTGCCGCCATTCGTGCGCTTCAGGATGACGACGAATCCGGCTGTATTATCGCATCTGGCGGAGATGGGACCGTGTCAGCCATTGCCGGAGCCACATTTGAAACGGACATCCCACTGGGCGTGATTCCCCGAGGCACTGCAAACGCATTTGCCGTTGCCTTAGGTCTGCCCACCGATCTCAAGAAAGCATGTGAAACCATTGCAGCCGGGAACACCCGCATGGTGGACGCAGCGTTTTGCAACACGATTCCGATGGTATTGCTGGCTGGGGTGGGCTTTGAGGCTGGGATGGTCAACAATGCCAACCGAGAACTCAAGAACCGCCTGGGTGCGCTTGCTTACATCATGTCAGGGGCACAGCAATTTTTTACCCAGGAAGATTTTAAGGCCACAGTTGAAATTGAGGGGCAGGTCCTGGAATTTAAAACGGGGGCAGTCACCGTGGCCAATGCCGCTCCGCCGACCTCAGTGATGGCTCAGGGATTTGGTGAAGTGATTCCTGATGATGGATTGTTAGAGGTGACCATTCCGGTGTCCAATACAATACTGCAGAGCCTAAATACATCAGCCACGTTGTTTGCTGCAGCATTGTCCAAGTCGGAGTTTGAAGATGACAACCTAGTCCGCCTACGCACCAGGCGTCTCAAAGTCACAACGGACCCACCCCAAGCCTTGGTGGTGGATGGTGAAATTTTAGAAGCCAACCCGATTGAGTTTACCTGTATTCACAATGGACTAACGGTGTTTGCACCGCTATTAACCGTTTAGTGTGGGCTCAGTGTGAGACCGGGCTTTAGAGTTTCCAAACAGCGATGCTGTTCAACAGACAGGACTAAATCTTTGACCTGCTCTTGGGGCCGGCAAGCTCCGCCCTTTGCCAGCACCAACTGTGTCCGGAATGTTGCGTTCGTCGAGTTGCTAGGG
>JBCBOC010000232.1:0-6204 GCA_039821475.1 Cyanobacteria bacterium J06632_22
CCAGTTTCTGGATCGTCAGTTTCTGAATCGTCAGACTCTAGATCTTCAGGGGTTGAGCCGGTGAAGGAAAGTGTCTTTTTTGACGGACGCAAACAAAAAGCCTCAGTGGCTTCCGTCTTTTTGGCGGAGTTCAATGGTGCGATTTTGTTCTATACCGCTGTGCCGCTACCGATCGGGTGGCCGGTGCGGTTTAGTCGTGTCTCGGTTTTTGCCCCATTGATGGGGCTGTTGCTGGGCAGTGTGCTGGCCGTTGTCGCGGCGGGGCTCTGTCAGACGGGGCTGTCCGCTGGGTTAATCGGCGCGCTGGTGGTGTTTGGTGGTGTGTTGCTCACTGGGGGGCTACACGTTGATGGCGTCATGGATGCGGCGGATGGTCTGGCAGTGATGGAGCCGGAGCGGCGGCTCGCGGTAATGGCCGATAGTCGTGCTGGTGCGTTTGGGGTGATGGCTGCGATCGCACTGTTTACCTTAAAGATATTGGCGCTGATGGCCTTGCCAGCGGGCGGGCAAGCCTTTGCCCTGCTCTCCGCCATGGCCTGGGGGCGCTGGGGACAGCAGTGGGCGATTGCCAGTTACCCCTACCTCAAGGCGACGGGGAAAGGCAGCTTGCATCAGCAGGCCTTGCGATACCGTTGGGATGCGCTGCCGGGGCTAGGGTTGCTGGTGGGGTTGACGGGGGTAGCCGTGGGGCTGGGCTGGGTGTCTTGGTCGCTGGCCTTGGCTGCTGTGGTTACGGGCATTGGCGCTGGGGTGGGGCTGTCCGGTTGGCTAGCGTCTCGCTTGGGCGGGCACACGGGCGATACCTACGGTGCTGTTGTGGAATGGACTGAGGTGGCGGTGCTGGTTGTTTTGTCGGCACTGTAGTGGGCAGCACTCGAATAATGTTGCGCTTTAGGGCGGGGATGATCGGCCCTGTTCCAACTGCGCTAGGCTGGAGCGTGCCTTATCTGTTGTGCTGTATAGCCGTCGAAGGGTTGGTTAGACTCGTTTGACAGCATCGAGGGGCTCCAGGGGAAAGGCTTCCAGTGCCAGGAACTGTCCGTAGTAACTCGACGAACGCAATATCTGTAGCGCTCAGCCATGCCAGTCTATTTTTTTTGGGGAACCGACGAATTTCGCCTGAAGCAGGCGACTCAGGCGCTGTGCGATCGCACCTTGGATCCCACCTGGGCCAGCTTCAACTTTGACAAAATTCCCCCTGACCACGCCGATGGGGTGGTGCAGGCGCTGAACCAGGCAATGACACCGCCCTTTGGCCAAGGGAAGCGGCTGGTGTGGCTCCAGGATACGACCCTAGGGCAGCGCTGCTCGGCCGCACTGCTGGCGGAACTGCAGCGAACACTGCCCTCGGTGCCTGAGACCACGGTGCTGCTGCTCACCAGTCTGCAAAAACCCGATGGTCGCTTGAAGTCGACAAAGCTGCTGCAAAAGCATGCTGAGGTGCGTGAGTTTGCTGCGATCGCACCTTGGAAAACGGACCAGATTGTGGAACAGATTTACCGCGTTGCCCAGGAGGTAGGGTTGCGCTTGCGTCGCCCTGCGGCGGATCTGTTGGCTGAGGCCATTGGCCCCGATACCCGACGACTGCACAACGAGCTAACCAAGCTCAAGCTGTATTGGGATAACGATACCGACCCCCTGCCTCCCGAGGCCGTTACTGACCTTGTGACCACCCATACCCAAACCAGCATGCAGCTTGCCAACGCCCTGCGGGAGGGACAAGCTGACCGGGCCTTGGCGCTGGCCTATGGTTTGCTAGGGCGTAACGAACCGGCCCTTCGCATTGTGGCCACGCTGGTGGGGCAGTTTCGGACCTGGCTCTGGGTTCGGCTCATGGTCGAGACCGGGGAGCGCGACAATCGCACCATTGCCCAGGCGGCTGACATTGGCAATCCCAAACGGGTGTTTTTCTTGCAAAAGGAAGTTCGTCGACTGACGGTGGCCCAGCTTAAGCAGGCCCTGGGGCATTTACTGGCCCTGGAGTCAGCTTTAAAGCTGGGGACCCCAGAGACCGTGGCCCTGCCCACCAAAATAATTGAGATTGCACATTGCTTTACGGCGACAGACGGTCTAGCATAGGTCGGAAATCTTAGCTTCGGGAGTCTGCAGGAGCACATCTTTGGAGGGTCCAAGGTTAGGTCGGGTCCTTGTTAAGTCAGGTCCTAAGCGTGGAACTTGTGGTGTTCAGTGTTACGACTGGAACCCAAAATTCTAAACCAGAATTCTACGGGGCCTGCTGTGCGGGTTTACATGTGCGGGTTTACGACTGTTTGAGATTGCAAGGAATAAAATCGTCATGCTGTGTTTGTCTTTTCGTTGTCGTCGTCGCGTTCTGCCCTGGATGGCCGGAGTGCTGATGGCTACTGTCGTGGCTGCTGGGCCGCTTTTGCCTGCCCAGGCCCAGACGGTGACGAATGAAGAAATTACGAACTACGCCGAGGCGGTGCTGACGATGGACGCCGATCGACTGGCGGCGTATCAGCAGATCAGCGACATCATGGTCAGTGCCCAGCTCGAAGTGGCCGACTATGCCCTAACCTGTCCCAACGCCCAAACCCTGACGGATGTGCCGAACTCAGTGCGGCCAAGGGTCAAAACAATTTTGATTGAGTATTGCAATAGCGCCATCGCCATCGTAGAAGAGAGTGGTTTAACGGTGCGTCGGTTCAATGCCATTACCGCAGCTCACCGCGATGATGCAGATCTGGCCCAACGCATTCGGGATGAAATTCTGGCGCTGCAGCAGTAAGGCGCCGGGGTTTCAAAGAACTCACGATGAAAACTCACGATTGTGATTGACCCGCAATAGAATAGAGAGTCTACGGTCATAGGCCGGAGACCAGACATCCGCGACGGGGCAGTCCATGCAGTTTATTGATCAGGCAGAAGTTGAAGTCGCAGGTGGCGACGGTGGCGATGGCATGGCGTCCTTTCGTCGTGAAAAATACGTGCCCGCTGGCGGGCCGTCCGGCGGCAACGGCGGCAACGGCGGCAATGTGGTTTTGGTGGCCGACAGCAACTTGCAAACGCTTTTAGACTTTCGTTATGCCCATCGGTTTGCGGCGGAAAAGGGGCAGCGGGGCGGGTCTAAAAATAAGACCGGGGCCGCCGGGGCCGATCGCTGTGTCGAAGTGCCTTGCGGTACGCTGATTTATGACGCCGAGACCGGAGAGCTATTGGGCGATCTGGTGGCCCCGGGGCAGCGCCTCTGTGTTGCAGCAGGTGGCCAGGGTGGCCTGGGCAATAAGCATTTTTTAAGCAACCGTAACCGAGCGCCCGAGCTGTCCTTGCCCGGGCTGCCTGGGGAGGTGCGTCGCATTCGCCTAGAGCTAAAGCTACTGGCGGAGGTGGGCATTGTGGGGCTCCCGAATGCGGGAAAATCTACCCTGATCGCATCCCTGTCGGCTGCCCGGCCAAAAATTGCGGACTATCCGTTTACCACGCTAATTCCCAATCTGGGGGTGGTTCGAAAACCGACGGGGGATGGGACAGTCTTTGCGGATATTCCTGGGCTGATCGAAGGGGCTCATGCCGGGGCAGGCCTAGGGCATGATTTTCTGCGGCACGTGGAACGCACCCGACTATTGCTGCACCTGGTGGACATTACCGCCACCGATCCCGTGGCGGACTATCACACCATTCAGCAGGAGCTGCTGGCCTACAGCGAAACGCTAGCCCAGCGGCCCCAGATTTTGGCCCTCAATAAAATTGATGCAGTACCCGCAGACGAGCAGGAAATCGTGGCGGAGGAGCTGATGGCCCGCAGCGGTCACGATCAGATTTTTATGATTTCGGCGGTTAGCCAGCAGGGGCTAGACGCGCTGATGCAGCATGTTTGGCAGCAGCTAGAGGCCGTCCGTGAGGCCGATATCGAGGAGGATGTGCTGCTAGGGTCGCCTGGGGCTGTGTTAGAGGCGGTCGAAGAAGTGCTGGAGGCAGTTGACGAAAAGGTTTAAGCCGTTGGGGGTGTGCGGTCTGCCGTGTGATGTGTGGGGTGTTAAGGGCCGCTCCGATCGGTTTTTTTGATGGGCGTTTGGTGACCGTGCTGTTTCAGGGCCTGTTGCAGTTGGGCTAGGGTGGGCTTGTCGTCCAAGGCCAGGGCCGCCTTGGCAATGCGCTGGAGCTGGTCGCCGGTTAGGGGAATTTGCGCGAGGCGTTGCCAGTGATGCGATCGCGCCGCCTTTAGCCCGCGAGGTAAGGCCTGTTGCCAAAGCCGTCGGCGTTGGTCGGCATTGGGTTGGCAAAATTCAAGGGTGACGTCGAACTGCTGACGCCATCGGGCCGATACGGTATGGCTGTAGTGGGCGATGAAAATTGTAAGAGCGGGGGCGGCGGTGCGTTGCAGCCACCACGCCTGTAATGCCGTTAGATCCAAATCAGTCCGTCGACCCAGCCAGCGGTGGGCCCTGCGGATTAACAGTCGCGGATAGCGCTCGGCGGTGAGCTGCTGAAGCAGGGAGGGCCATTGGTCAGCAGGCTGCTGGTCGAGGTCAAGGCAATAAATGGGCTGGCTTAACCCGTGGACCAGGGTCCCTGCAGCGGTGGTTTTACCGGTGCTGGCCTCGCCAATAAAGAGGGCGATCAGGCCTGACCCCTGCGGGTGAGATGTCCCCTGCTCCAAAGCGGTTTCGGTTTGCAGGGCCAGGGTTTGGAGCAATTGTCGAGTGGTGTCTGGCACCACTAGCGCCTCGCTGGCTACGGCAGAAACCGCGGTCAGGGCCAAGCCGGACGATGACGGGGCGTTGCCCAACTCGTTCAGCGGGGGAATGGTTTGGGGATGGTCGGCAATCAGGTAGCGGGCCCAGTCGGGGGTGACCTGAAGGTAGCTGCCCAATAATGTGTGAGGTTCTGGGGTCACCTGTCGAAGGACCCGCCGCTGAATTAAAGATTTTGGGCTGCTGAGCAGGGTCATGGCCAGTCGCCGTTCAGCTTCATTGCGGCAGAGGAGTCGTAGCATCAGGTCCACAGTGGGTAGGGTGCCCCGCTGGTTTTCTTCGCCGGTTTGCAAAAAATGGTAGAGACGACTGTAGTTGAGGTTGACCTCAGGCGCCAGGGCCATCAGCAGTGCATTTTTTTCAAATAGGCTCAGCCGCAGTTGCGATCGCAATTCTGGGAGCGCGAGGGCAATATTTTGGGCGCGGCTGGCCCGGATCCGCAGTTCCAGCTGTCGCTGATAGCCCAGGGCCTTGTCGGCAGTGGCTTTATCTGTGGACTGCTGGGCGGACTTTTGGGGCGGACCCTCGTCGTAGGCGCGGGGGGAGACATGAATTAATCCTTTCCACCAATGGCTTGTGACCTTATCTCCCCGGTTATGGGCCACTCGGTTGATATCTTTGAGTTCTTTGCGCTTGCGGGCCACCGCCAGCATTAGCAGTCGCTCTAGCCAGTTGAGTTCGACTTTGAGGTAAGCCCAGTTATTGGCGAATGGGACTGGGGCTTTACTCATCAATCAAGCATTCTCATGAAGGGGGATGGCTAAGACTCACCCAGCATCGCCGCGGCTACGGCGCGGGCAAGTAGCCGCGCGGGCCTCGCTGCGGATGGGTATGGGCGGCGGTGTCCACCCTGGCCATGTCGCTATTGGCTATCTTGCAATTGTGCAATTTTGATAGTCAACACGCTGTACCGGCGACTACCCTAAGCGTCTTAAAAATTCCAGCGGTAAGCCGTCGGCATCTGCAATAAAGGTTACCTCATACACCTGGCTCCCTATCATCTGCTGCTGCGGTTCGAGCAGAACCTTGAGGGGGGAAATCTGTTCCGGTTGGGTTTCGTTACCCTGCTTAAAGGCCTGCTGCAGCGACGCGAGCCATGCTGGCAGGCTGTCGGTGGTCTGCGTCAGATCGAAGGACAAATGGTAATAGCCAGTGTAGTGCTCGTCGCCAAAGGCGTCGGCAGTCGGATGCGGCTCTGGAATCTGAATCAGTTCAATGCGGCCAGAAATTTTACCAGGCTGTCCCGTCATCCAGCAGGCTAGGGTCATGCCGGTGGTGAAGCGTTCGGTAACGGTAAAGCCCAGGGTTTCGTAGAATGCGATCGCACGGTGAATATCAGCCGTACGAATCGACGCATGATGCATAGTGCATGCCCTACTCAAAAAACTTTAGATATCGGTGGTGGGTGGGGACCCCCGGCTCCTTTTCCAAATCAAAATTAATCACTTCCCATTGGGGGTCGGTCTCGGGCGACGGACTAAACGCCACC
>JBCBOC010000272.1:0-5790 GCA_039821475.1 Cyanobacteria bacterium J06632_22
CTTAGAAGCAAAGTGGCGAGCGCTATATGTCTGGCCTGTGCGTCAGACTTGAAGAGACGCGACACCCTGCACTCTTCAGGGGAAACCCTAACGCATCATGATAAGCGGTGTCCCCTCCAGACAAGCGCCCTCAAGCACAACCCCATCTAAAACCGTTTGATCCAGGCGGGCACACAGCAAATTAGCCCGCGTTAGGTTGGCCCCCCGCATCACCGCGCCACTTAAATTGGCCTCCTCCAGGTTGGCCTGGGACAAGTCTGCCCCAGACAGGTTAGCGCTGCTGAAATCGGCACCAATTAGGTTGGCCCCAACCAACGATGCACCACGCAAGTCGGCACCGCGAAAGTCAACGTTGATCAGGCTGAGATTGCTGAGTACCGCACCAGCTAAGAAGGCCCCTGCAAAGCTAGCAGTCGCCGTATCGGCTTCAAGTAATACAGCCCCCCGCAGGTCGGCCCCCCGCAGATCGCAACCCTTTAGATCGGTGCCCATGAGTTCTGCGCCGCGCAGGTTGGCCCGCAGGTTGGCCTTTTGCAGATTGGCCCCCGTTAGCAGCACGCCGCGCAGGTCGGCCTGGGACAAATCAGCATCGACAAGGTTGGCCCCTTCCAGGTTGCTACCCGCCAGGTAGGCGCCGCTCAGCGCCTTTTGCTGTCCCTGGCGCACCCGCTGCAAGTCTACTGCATCCTCCATTAGGCCACCTCCGAACGGAGCGCATCTTTGGTTTCTTCGAGCCACACATTCGGCAGCTGGCTCGGGCGCGTCGGCAACTGCATCATGCCAATTTCCGTCAAGCGCACCACCGTCCCCAACGACTCCAGTAAGTCTGGGTCAAACCGTCTGCCGCTGTGACGCTGACATTTGTCTAGCGCCCCGACTAAACTTAGCGCCGAGCGATCGCCCCGAGCCTCGGTCTGCTCCTGAAAATAGGCTGCAAGCCCCAGTATGCGAGCCTCAATGGGGATTTCGTCACCTTTTAAGCCGTCGGGCGTGCCGCTGCCATCCCAGTACTCCAGTTGGTGGGACACGATATTGCTAACCGGTGCTAGTTCCGGCATAGAAGACAAGAGCTGCGACCCGAGCAGGGCCCGGTCACGCCAAAAGACTAAGCTCGCCTCGTCCAGCTGATCGGCGGTTTGCTCAAACACTTCGATGGGAGCTTCTGCCAGGCCTATACGAAACAACAACCCTGCCAACCGCAGCCGTCGCAGCTGTAGCGTTGGCAGATCCAAAATTTGACCGATGGTTTCGGCCAGCGCAGCCACCTGAAGAGAGGCTGTTGGGTTACTTGGATCGCGTTCATCCACTCGCTGGGCCATGCGCAAAAAGGCCTGGAGCTTATTGGCCGTCAGGTTACGGCTCAGCCGCATCGCCTGCCCTTCCAACTCCCACAGCTCACGAGACTGACGGCTGACGGTCACCAGCTGTTGCTGACTGCTCTGTAGGTAATTGACAATCCGCGTCACCACGTCGCTGAGATCGGCTGGGGTAGAACTCACGTGCTGCTGGATAGCACTATGACGGTCAATGAGCTGATCGGCTAAATCAGGGTTGTAGGGACGCATCCGCTCAATCAGGATTTCGGCGGCTCGCTCCACCAGCCCTCGATCAAACGTCCACATGCCATAAAACTTACGCTCGATGTCATTGCTGGGTAGGCTATCGGCCCGATAGTCATCCTGAGAGAGTTCGTGACACAGGACCATGGCGGCGTAGTCCGGAGCCAGGATGATCAGATTCCACTCATTGGTGAGGCTGTCAGCGGGGTCAAGATGGACCAGATCGACGTTAGGCCTTTCGCTGGTGGGATGACTGGAAAACCCGCTGTCGGCGACAGCTGCGATCGCAATCTCACTGGAGCAGCCCGCAATATCCTGATAGCGATCGGCCTCTTGCAAATACCACTTACCCTGCTGAAAGGTCACCAATACCAGGGGCTGATCCGCCGGTTCCACCTTGCAGCTCTGTAAAATATGGTCCTCTAGTGCGTGGCATAGGGCTACCAGCGTATTTTTAAAGTACACGCCAAAACTAGACGGCAACCGCCCGTCAGGGGTTGCGCTTTTGAGCTGGTTCAGCGTTGCTTCAGGCTGCATCACAGGATATACGTCGCCCCAGATTAGTTACATCCATGATTTCATACTTTGCTGAGAATTAACGTTACAGAACTTCAACTTTCTCAGCTATTTTGCCTTAACGCCAACCATAGCGCCGGTAAGACGCCCCTCAGGAAAAGATGAGGGGGTCCTAACGGGCCTCGACGGTCGGGCTAGCGAAGCGTTGGTGGGCAACCATAATTTCCGATCTGAGTGGCCAATGCCGTTAGAACCACACGGTCGATGCTTGCTGTCCGGGCCATACCAGCGTGCCCTAGGCGAGTTTTGGGCCCTAGGCGAGTTTTGGTCGGGCGCTACACGCCGTACATTTTCGGCCAGCATCCAACTGCCAGCATCCAACGGCCAGTCATAATAAACATGACGTTGTGATTTCTGTGGGTGATTTTTATGAACGGCCCCTCTACTGCCAACAATGCTCAAACTTGCCCCGTCTGCGGCGTTAGCATTATCGACGACGAAGTCCAGTTCTCCAGCGGCACCCCTGGGACCCGAGCCCGTCTCTATGCTCGAGTTTGTCAGTATACGTCCAGGCCTGAGTGCATTAACCGAGACCCTAACGCCATTGGCACCATCCTCAAGGAAGATGGCTTCGAGCCCGGCCAGGACATTTCGCTCTAAGCACAGCCCGCTACAGCCGCTCGGCCACTTGTTTGAGCCGCTGTAGCTGCGCCGTCATATCGGCTTGGGTCCAGCGCGAGGCAAACTGCTGGAAGCCAAAGGCGACAAGGGGGTTGGGAATGTCGAACTCAAACCGATTAAGCAAACGTGTGCCGCGACCCTCGGGCCAACATTCCCAGCGGTCTTGGCCCTGAAAAAAACCATCAAAGGCCCAGATCACCAATCCTGGACGGCGCTCAATCACAGTGCTCAGTAGGCTGGGGGACCACAGTGGGATCTGCATTACAAACCGCGTTTGGCTACCCACCTCGGTAGACCAGCGCTCTCCCACCGGATCACACCGTAGGGCTGGGTTCAGCCACTGGTGCATCAGTCCACGGTCCGTAAAGCAACGCTCTACGGTTGTGGCATTAGATTGTATGGATACTTCCTGCTCGTAGCACAGCATTAGACACCCCGGTCATACTGGCTTCAGTGTAACGAGATCGGGGTTGAGGGGAGTGCGCAAGCTGGCGGGGAACGAAGTCGCGCAGGGCTCACCGTCCTGCACTTAGCGGCAATTTAACCTGAAGATGCTAAGCTCCCCAAAGCCTCAAAATCTGTGGCTGACTGTTTCACTCATCAACCGGTTACTGAACGGGTCGTCAAGTCATGAGACTCTTTGCAATTGGCGACATTCACGGTTGCTCAACAGCCCTACAGCGCTTGCTCGCGGCCCTGGATCTACGACCCACGGATCGAGTGGTTACCCTGGGCGATTACATCAACAAGGGGCCCGACACTAAAGGCGTGCTCGACCAACTGGTAACTCTGGCAGAAACGGGGCAGCTGATTGCCCTACGCGGCAACCATGAACTCAAAATGTTGGCGGCCCGCACCCAACAGGCCCTCCAGATCAAAGACGAGGTGCTGTTAGACTCGCGAACCCTGGCGTCCTATGGCGTCTCGTCTACTTCGACCAGGACCAAAGGCGTCTTCGCTCAAATTCCTGAACATCACTGGCAGTTTGTCACCGATCACTGCCGCGACTGGTGGGAAAGTGAGCAGCACATTTTCACCCACGCCAACCTTGATCCCCAGAAGCCGCTGGCCGAGCAGCCGCCCCGAAAGCTGTTCTGGGAAAAGTTTGAAAACCCTCAGCCCCATATGTCTGGCAAGACGTTGGTGTGTGGGCACACGCGCCAAAAAAGCGGGAATCCCGTCAATCTGGGCCATGCTATCTGCATCGATACCTGGGCCTGTGGCGAGGGCTGGCTGACGGGGCTAGAGGTGAACAGCGGCGCACTTTGGCAGGTGAACCAGCGCGGCAAAATCAAGCGCACCCACGTGGATCACTTCCGCTCACGCTAAAGCCGCGGGTAGCCCAATAGGAAACTGGCCCGCGGCTTTAGGGGAACATCAAGAATAAAACCGACAGTCGGATCGATCCGGCCTACCGGTCTACCGACCCCATGATGATATCAATGCTGCCGAGAATGGCCATAATATCGGCCACTTTCACACCCCGCAACAGCTCTGGCAAAATCTGCAGGTTATTAAAGTCCGGGGCGCGAATCTTCCACCGCCAGGGGAAGACGTTGTCATTGCCAACAATAAAGATGCCTAGCTCGCCCTTGCCCGTTTCGACACGCACGTAGTGCTCACCCTCAGGGATTTTGAAGGTGGGGGCAATTTTTTTGCCGATAAACTGGTACTCAAAGTCGTTCCAGCTCGACTTGGGGCCTTCGGCCATACGCTTGGCCTCTAGATTTTCGTAGGGGCCACCGGGTAGCGCCTTGATGGCCTGGCGAATAATTTTGACGGACTCGCGCATTTCACCCAGGCGCACCACGTAACGGGCAAAGCAGTCGCCCTCGCTGGTCCACTGCACATCCCAATCCAGTTCGTCGTAGCGCTCGTAATGGTCAACCTTGCGCAGGTCCCACTGCACACCCGAAGCCCGGAGCATCGGGCCGGATAGGCCCCAGTTAATCGCCTGGTCACGGGTAATGACCCCTAACCCCTCTACCCGACGGCGGAAGATGGGGTTGTCGGTGATGAGCTTTTCGTACTCGTCAACCTTGGGGAGGAAATAGTCACAAAAGTCTTCGCACTTGTCGACCCAACCATAGGGCAAGTCAGCGGCGACACCGCCAATGCGGAAGTAGTTATTGTTGATCAGACGCGCGCCTGTGGCCGCTTCCCACAGGTCATAGATCATCTCGCGCTCGCGGAAAATATAGAAAAACGGAGTCTGGGCGCCAACGTCCGCCAGAAATGGCCCCAGCCACAGTAGGTGGTTAGCGATGCGGTTCAGCTCCAGCATAATCATGCGGATGTAGCTGGCCCGCTTGGGCACTTCGATGTCGGCCAACTGCTCCGGTGCATTCACCGTGATGGCCTCGTTGAACATGCCCGCCGCATAGTCCCAGCGGCTCACGTAGGGCACAAACATGACGTTGGTGCGGGCTTCGGCGATTTTTTCCATGCCCCGGTGCAGGTAGCCAATCACCGGCTCGCAGTCCACCACATCTTCACCGTCCAAGGTGACAATTAGCCGCAGTACCCCGTGCATCGAGGGATGGTGCGGCCCCATGTTGATCACCATGGGTTCGGTTCTAGTTTCTAGCTGCATAGGTTGCGCTGTAGGAACGTTCTCTTTTTCCTACTCTAACGTGGTTTTGGGCAGGCTGTAACGTGGTTTTGGGCCGGTGCCATTTTTTGGCCTACATAACGTCTACGCGCCCCGTCTCAAGGTCAAAAGCCGCACTCCTACGGAGTTTGTCAGCCGGTGAGATGAGGAAACCTAAGTGTGTGGATACGACGACCGGTGAGGATGCGATCGCACTCGCAATCACAGACTTCTCAAATTAAGGCCCTGATGGCTCTGGCCCAGGCGCGGCCTTGGCTCTACCGTTGGCGCGTGACCGCTCTGGCGGCAGTGGGCTACGGCTACATTCTGAGCATAGGCCTGGCTTTTGCCGCAGCGGGCATCAGCATTTTTGCCCTGCTGCTCTATGGGATCTGGCAACGACACCCCGCCCTGCCGACAGAGGGGGAAGGGGTCATGGCTACC
>JBCBOC010000311.1:0-5364 GCA_039821475.1 Cyanobacteria bacterium J06632_22
ATTCGCCTGGCAATTCCTGTGCTGCTGGCGGTTTTGGGAGAGATTGTCACCCAGCTCTCGGGGGTAATGAACCTGGGGCTAGAGGGCGTCATGATTGTGGGGGCGCTGGCAGGGTTTGCCACCACCTATTACCTGGAACAAGCAACAGGACTGACGGAGCTAGCGGCTTGGGCGGGGCTAGGGGCCGGTATCGTTGCTGGGGGCATCATGGGTCTGGTGATGGCGATTCTCTCTATTACCTGCCGTACCGATCAGGTGGTGGCTGGGATCACTCTAGTGCTGCTGGGTCAGAGCCTGACCACCTACCTGTACCGGGCCCTGCCGGACCTCAGCAGTGCGCGGGTGACCGGGCTGGCCAATCGCCCCCTTCCCCTTTTATCAGATCTGCCGGTTGTGGGCGAAATTTTCTTTGACCACGACCCGATGGTGTATCTGAGTTTGTTGCTGGTCTTGGGGTGTGGGCTGTTTCTGTTTCGCAGTAACTGGGGCCTGATGGTGCGTGCCACGGGCGAAAATCCGGCAGCGGTAGAAACGTCGGGGCTGAGTGTGACCCGGATGCGCTATCTGTGCGTGCTGACGGGGGCGGCCCTGGCGGGGTTGGGCGGTGCGGTGCTGACGGTGGTACAGCTGAATTTGTTTATCGAAGGTATTACCGCCGGGCGGGGGTGGATTGCGATCGCACTAGTCTTCTTCTCCCGCTGGCGTCCCAGCTGGGCATTGGCCGGGGCGTTACTCTTTGGCATGGCTGATGCCCTGCAATTTCGCATCCAAGCCCTGGGCTCCGAAGAGCTGCCCTATGAGTTCTTGCTGATGCTGCCCTACGTGCTGACGCTGGTGGCGCTGCTGTTGAGTAATGCCAGGGATCAAACCCCGGCAGCGCTGGGAACCCCCTATATCAAGGGCAGACGATAAAGCACAGACGGTAACCACTGTAACAGCGCCAACCTTGTTCGCCCTGGAGCATACAGAGTAAGGTGTAGCAGTTGCTATTACCGTCCTTATTTCGGCGTTTGCGCGCGACTGCGGGCCACTGGGCGCCAATGATGGGCAACCAGAATTGGCGCCCAGTGGCGAATGCCATAAACCCGTCACAGTTCCAAAAATCCCATGGTCGAGCACGTTTCTCAAACCCTATCGCCCCCAACGACAACGGCCCTTGAGTTTTGCGACGTGGGGTTACAGTACGCCATGAAGGGCATGCCGGTACGGGTGATTGACCAGGTTTCGTTCCAGGTAGCGCAGTCCGAGTTTATTTCCATTGTGGGGCCCAGCGGTTGTGGAAAAACCTCCCTACTGCGCATGATCTCTGGCCTAAATCCTGTCCAGATTGGCAGCGTCCGCTTTCATGGGGATCCCATCACCCAGCCGCTTAAGAATGTTGGCATCGCTTTTCAAAACCCGGTGCTGCTGCCCTGGCGCAACACCCTTAACAACGTCATGCTTCCCTTGGAAGTGGTTCCACCCCATAAACAGCAGCTCAAATCCCAACGATCCCGCTACGTGGCCGAGGCTGAAGCGCTACTCACAACAGTTGGCCTCAAAGACTTTAAAACCTACTACCCGTGGCAGTTATCTGGTGGGATGAAACAGCGGGCTTCCCTCTGTCGAGCCCTGGTTCACCATCCCGAAATTCTTCTCTTGGACGAGCCCTTTGGGGCATTGGATGCCTTTACTCGGGAAGAGATGTGGGAGATGCTACAACGGCTGTGGCAACAGTCGCAGTGCACCAGCGTACTGGTCACCCACGACCTGAGAGAAGCCATTTTCCTTTCTGATACGGTGTACGTCATGGGGCCGCGCCCCAGCCAAATTGTTTACCAGCTTAAGGTGAATCTGCCGCGACCACGGACATTAGACCTGTGTTTTACCCCTGAGTTTCAACAAATGTACACTGACCTACGGCAGTACATTCAGCGTCAGTGAGAGCTATACCAGCTCGAAAAGTCGAAACCCGGTGGTCCATCGTCAGCCCAGGGGCGCGACATCTATCCCTAGATTGAACTAGCCTTTAACCGGTCAACACTATGGTTTCAACCGATAGCCCAACCGCGGCTCAGCCGCCAACTCAGTCTAATTTCAACAGCCTCCTGGCCTCTCCCAAAGCACTCTACGTGCTGCCCATACTGACCGGACTGCTGTTGTTTGTGCTGTGGGAGCTGGCGGTCCGGCTGTTTGGCATCGAGGAATATCTCCTACCTGCTCCCTCCGCAATTTTGGCCGAGATTCCCCAGTGGGGCAGCGTTGTTCTTAAGAACGCCTGGACGACCCTATTTACCACCCTGTGTGGTTTTGGGCTGGCACTGGTGCTCGGGGTTGCACTAGGTTTCATGATTGGCTACTCCAAGCTGGCCAGCCTGACGCTATATCCCTTGCTGATTGGCTTTAATACCATTCCCAAGGTCGCGCTGGTGCCGTTGCTGTCCATCTGGTTTGGTATTGGCGCGGTGCCAGCTATTATCACAGCATTTCTCCTGGCGGTGTTTCCCATCGCGGTTAATGTGGCCAGTGGTCTAGCCACCGTTGAAACCGAAATGCAGGATGTGCTGGTGGCCCTCGGTGCAAATCGGTTTGAGATTTTTCAGAAGGTGGGGCTGCCCCACACGATGCCCTACCTGTTTGCTTCCTTAAAGGTGGCCATCTCTCAAGCCTTTATCGGGTCTGTTATTGCCGAGACTGTCGCGTCCAACGGGGGGATTGGCTATGTGATTCTGTCTGCAAGTTCAAACTTTAATATTCCTTTGGCGTTCTTGGCGCTATTGAGCCTGGGGGTGATGGGTGTTGTGCTGTACAGCATCTTTGTCGTTCTGGAGAAGCGATTTGTTCACTGGCTGTGACCGTCCGACAAAGGCCGCGGGCTAGAGAATGTCTTCGTCTATACAACTGGCC
Source organism: Cyanobacteria bacterium J06632_22 (assembly GCA_039821475.1). Classification (GTDB taxonomy): domain Bacteria; phylum Cyanobacteriota; class Cyanobacteriia; order Phormidesmidales; family Phormidesmidaceae; genus CAWUKV01. The sequence goes on from JBCBOC010000311.1 coordinate 2,887, forward strand.
CAGGTTGTTACTGATAGCGTATGGGCAGTAGATGGGCATAAAGTCGCTTAGCTCGGGAATTTTAGCGATTTCATCGGGTTATTTGCAGCTATCTTCCTGAAAGGTCCTTCGATGAGCTTTGGGTAAGTTGGCTGTCTGCTGGCCTCCCGATCTACGACTCGGTGTGGTGTGAAGGAATTAGGAATTAAATAGATGTTCTTGAAGGCGCTTGTTGCGGACGCTTCTGTTCGTCCTGCAATTTTGTTGAGACTCTTGGTGACAGCGGCGGCTGGAGCAATGTTGGGGGGAAATGCCGTTGCGGCTGAGCTGTCTCCAACCCTCGTTGAAGCTTCAGTTGTCGAGCGTGAAGGGAATGAGACTTTAGCGGAGGCGATAGATCCCACTGAAGAAGCGTTTTCTGAAGCGATCGCTTTGACTGGTGTAGATATCGCGGAGCCGGTGATCACTTTTGAGTCGCCCACTGCGGACGTCGGTACCCTGGAGGCTAGTCTGTCTGAGGCTGAACCGCTGAGCAGCAGGCTTGCCCCCACAGACGCAGCAGCAGAACCGACGGCGTCCGTGCTTGAGCTCTCTCAAGTGACCACCGTTGATGAACTCTCCGATGTTTCGCCTGCAGATTGGGCCTTTACCGCACTGCAGCGGCTGGTAGAAGATTATGGCTGCATCGAAGGCTACCCAGACAGTACCTATCGTGGCAACCGAGCTATCACCCGCTATGAATTTGCTGCGGGCCTCAATGCCTGCTTGGATGTTGTCCTCGCCTTATTGCCAGAGCTTGACACCGAGGAGCTGGAAACCATCCAGCGGCTACAGGAGGAGTTTGCGGCTGAACTTGCGACATTACGTGGGCGTATCGATACTTTAGAGCTAGACGTAGCCGATTTAGAGGCGAATCAGTTTTCTACCACTACTAAGCTGTCTGGTCGTCTCTTTACCCATTTGAACTATACCTTTACCGGTGGAGATATCCTCGCTGAAGGCAACAGTGTGTTTGCAGCGGCCCGAGATGGTGCAGGGAACCCAGTCGTTAGGACGGTCACGGATGACCCTGAGCCCACGTTCAGCTATCTCACCTGGCTTAACCTAATCACCTCCTTTACGGGCGAAGATCGTCTGATTCTGCAGCTTGCCGCGGGTGACGGTAGTGCAGCAGCCAATTCCTTTGCCTCTGCAGGTTTATTTAATACGTTTGGCACGCCATTCACCCTGCAGCAGGCCCAGGGCGCAGACAATGTCATCCTTCGAGAAGCTTTTTACTCGTTTCCCCTCAGTGATGAGATCTTCCTAACGGTTGGCCCAAAAATCAACTGGTACCGCCACTTCGATAACAATCGCTTTACCTTTTTAGTTACGGGGGCCAATAGTTTTAACTCTAGCGGCGGTACCCAGGTTAACGCGGTTGACCGAGGGTCAGGTATCGTCGTCGAGTGGGATGTCCTAGACAGTGTGGAGCTGACGGTAGGTTATTTGGCTGAGTCGACGGAATTTTTAACGGGGGCTAGATCGGCCAGTGACCCCAGCCGAGGACTCTTTGGCGGAGCGAATACCCTATCAGCTCAGGTTGGCGTCTACCCGACCGACAACCTTAATCTCAGATTTCTTTACACCCGGTCTAATCTGGAGGCCAATGCTGCGGGCCAAATTGGTGGTGCCGTGAGTGAGCCACTCTATGGCTTCGCCGATGACGGTTTTGGTGGTCCCGTGGGCAATGCAACCGCCGATACGTTTCTGTTTAACTTTGACTGGCAACCGCTAGATTGGCTGGGGCTATTTGGCCGCTACAGCTATGGCAGCACGAACCTGTTCCCCACGACGGCTGGACGGGCAAACGGCAGCGTCGATGCGCAGTCGATTCAGGCCGGTCTTGCCTTTCCTAACCTGTTCAAACCAGGGGCACTGGCGACCATTTCCTATGTTCGTCCCTTTGCCATTACGGGTGGGCGTAATTTCTTGGTCTCTGGTGGCGGTGATGGCGGTGTCCAGCAAGAGCTAGAGGTCTCCTACCGCTACCCCATCTCGCCTAACTTTGCGATTGTTCCCTCCTTCTACTGGATTGACAATCCCAACAACTTCAGCACAAATCCAAGTGTCTATGTGTTTAACTTGCAGACACAGTTCTCGTTCTAGGCGAGCTTTGCCCTAACCCTGGGGGGAGCCTAATGCGTCATTAGGACGCTAGACTTTTCCCTTTAGTGGAGATGTCAGCAGCTAGAAAAATGCTAGCTGCTGACGTTTTATGGCGTTTAGCTCACAACTCGGTCACGTACTCCCCGCAGAGGACAAACTTCCAGACGATGACGAGCAGGTAATGGGAGAGGATGCTGAAGTAAATGGTTTTAGTGCGGACGAGCAGGATGGATGAGTAAACGCCTAGCAGGGCAACCGCAATGAGAAAGCGCCAGTCGCTGAAGATGGGCAACTCCTCTGGCATGAACAGGTAGGCTGTGACAGGGTGCATCACCATAAAGAGAGTGGTGC
>JBCBOC010000152.1:0-7444 GCA_039821475.1 Cyanobacteria bacterium J06632_22
ATGGAGCTGCCTTTGAACAATCTCCCCTTGACCTGTCTGATTTTGAACAGACTCACTCAGCCGTGCTGGGCTTTGAGGTGGCGTAGATGGAGCTGGACTAGGTTGGCCCTGATCAGATTGGCCCTGATTAAATTGACCCTGATCAGATTGACCCTGATCAGATTGACCGTAGCCCGTTTGAACGGGATTGATTTGTCTCTGAACGGTCGGCTCTAGGGGCGGTTGGCTCTGGGGTAGTGGACGCTGACTGGTCTGAGTGCGGTCAGGCTGCCCCTGAGAAAACTGCCTTTGAACAATCTCGTTCTGACCTGTCAGGGGTTGACCAGATGGCTCTTGACTGGGCTGATGTAGCGTTGATTGAACTGGCTTAGACAGACTTTGACCAGACGTGTCAGGGCTAAACTGTCTCGCACTGGGCTGCCGTTGAACAAACTGTGTCTGATTGGGCTGCGTTTGATTCGGCTGAGTTTGATTCGGCTGAGTTTGATTCGGCTGCGTTTGTTTGGGCTGAGTTTGATTGGGCTGCCGTTGAACAAACTGCGTCTGATTCGGCTGCGTTTGGCCGCTCGGCTCATGAGCGACGTGTCTTTGAACAGTCTTGCCTTGACCTGTTGGGCTTTGGTCAGCCTGTTTCTGGCTCTCTGGGGTCGGGGTGGGTTGAGTGGGATTTGGCCGGTCTGAGTTGGGTGGCGTTGGGCCAGATGGATTCTGGCTGGGCTGGGTTGGGCTGGGCTGGGCTGGGCTGGACTGACGTTGAACAAACGGTGTCTGGCTGGGCTGACGTTGAATCGGTTGAGTCTGGCTACGCTGACGTGGGTCGGTTGGGGTTATCTGTCCACCAGAAACCTGTCTCCGAAGGTGTTCTCCTTGACCCGTCTGGTTTTGATCCGATGGCCCTGGGCGGTTCTGAGATGGGGCTGGACTGAACGGCCTTTGAACATGCTGCGTTTGCTCAGATTGTCTTTGAGCAATTTGTCCGAGGCTCGACTGCTCTTGGCTAACCTGCCCGGGGGAAAGCGATCTTTGAACCGGTTGAGTCTGAGTTTGAGTCTGACTGGTCTGAGCCTGGTGGGTCTGAAATAGCCCTGGCTGACTAGGCTCGGGCTGGCGTTGGATAAACTGCGCTTGTCCACCCTCAGCAGTAATGGGTTCGGGCTGCCGCTGAACCGATGGTGTGTCACCCCCCACTGTGGCTGGGACAGACGGCCAGCCATTGGGGTAAAACGCCTTGAGATTTAGGACCGACAGCGACGATGCCCCTAGTGGTCTAGACCCCAGGGGGTTTTGCAACAGTCCTGACGGCGAGAGACCGTGACTGCCCAGCGGTGTGCGATGCCCTAAAGACTTTGACATAGGTGAACTGCAGAGGCTTAGCTACTGGCGTAGTAGCCTGTATCGGACCGGCCTGTGAGTATGGTGGCGCCGCCCCCGCCGCTGCCGAAGGTGATGTTGAGCCCTTCGTAGGCTAGGGTCAGTTCTTCTATCGCGACCTCGCTGCCGCTGGCCTGTAGGGAAGGGGCTTGCCAGCCCACTGGTACCGCACCGATCAGGGTCCAGCACTGTTGGGTGTGCCCGGCCTGATTGAACGTCAAAATATTGATGTTGCGACGGTGATCGCTGATTTTGGTGCCTGCGCTGCGAGGCTGTAGGAGCGCGCTAATCCAATCCCAAAAGATCTGATTGCCGCTCATGCCGCGCTTTAGCGTCACGTCTGAAAAATCGGGGGTCCCCAACAGAATTCGTTTTTGATCCGTCAGGCCGCCCTCTTGAATGACCTCTTTGCTGATGGTGACGCCTAGACCGTTGCACTCCGTGAAGCAAGCAGTGAGTTGGCTTTCAATTTCAACGTAAAAGCGATTGCTAGTGACGTAGTTCGCGGCGTTAGAAGATGCTGTTGTGTTATTACCGAATAGGTCGCCCATGACGGACGACACCATATTCATGCCGCCAATGGCCTCATTCAGCACCATTGTTATCGTCTCCCATAGCTGTGAGTGCGCTCTTGGTGAGTGCGCAAGTCATCATGCAAAAGTTGATAAACGCGATCGCAAAATAGCCGCATTGCTGCGGGATCGTCCACCAACTGTGCTGCTACGGCTGCCATCTCTCGCTTGACTGTCATAGAATGACGGCTTTGCAAAATCGCCGCCGCTGCAAAGCCTGCAGGATTCACCGCTGCGTTGTCGGGCGGCAAAAAAGTGGCTTTTTCATCCCCTGCTATGGGATTTAACTTCTTGGGCATGGGGCGTATCTGCTACTTGTTTGAAATTTACTGATTCTAAAAAATGATCTGTGCTGCTAGTAAGGCAGACATGACGTAGACATCAATGGGGCAGACCATTAATGTCGCGATAGAAGTTTTGAAGATAATTCAGATCGCCGGCAAACAGCCCTTCAATCACAATGGGGCTAACTGTTGGCAGTGCGCCGAGTGACTGGATTACTCGCGCTAAAATAATGACTGTGGCATAGGCGGGGTTAGCCTGTACCCGGGGATCGGACATGGGTTCAATTTCGTCTGCAGTACGGGCTAGCCGCATCACGCCCTGACGGTGAACCTGACCCGCCGCATCAATGTATCCGGTTGGCAGCTCGAACGTGAATGTTGTTTGAATGCCGGCCTCAACAAACGGTATGGCCGCAGGCTGGGTGGCTGCCTGAACCGTGATTGTATTTTCAGCGGCTATATTTTCATCTGGTGCCATCGGCTGGATGGATGGCTGTGCCGATGGGGGCGGTAGCCCCAAATCGTTAGACATCTGTAAAGCGGGCATGACAAGTTCCAGAGTTTAAATAAACAACGATTTTTGCACGAGACGAGAGTGGGCTATAACAGCTGACACAACGATGGGGCAGATCCATAGGGTGTTGTTCTGGAGAGAGAGCCGGACGCTGTTGCTCTGCCGATGGGCCAGCACTAACCCAGGGCCATGCTCACGGCAGCTGCACCGAGCATCCAGTCATCCGAGACCCGTTTGAGCGATTCCACGGCAATCTCGACTTCTTCAATGTTGTGATCTGAGCCTTTTACATCGAGATCCGAGATCTTGTAGCTCACAGGCCAGGCGCCAGTGAACTCAAATCGAAACATCTCGACCAAGCTCATCTGGCCATAAATTGCCAGTGATCCATTGCGCCGCTGATTGTCCCAGTTGCCCTCACCAATAGTATCCATCCAGTCCCAAAAGGCTGTGGAAACGGTTAGCCCTCGCTTTAGCGAGATGTTGGTGTAAGAACTATTGCCCGGAATTTTAGAATGAATGATGTGACCTTTACTGTTGCCATTTTGCCCCCAAACCTGGGGGGTGACTTCCTTAATCTCAATCACATCCTGCGATCGTTGAAAACCGCTACACTCCATGAAGTAGCCATCGATCATGTCGACGCTACCGTCTAGCCGGAGCTCGAGATAAAACCGAGCCTTGGTTAAAATTTCTGGGAATAACTGCATGGGATTTTATAGCGCTTGCCACTTTGCTCAGAACAATTTTGGCTGTGCCGTTTTAGCTGTGCCGTTTTAGCTATGCCGCGTCGGCTAGGCTGTTTTAGTTATGGCTGTTTTAGTTATGCCATTAGGAATTAAAGCCATGTGGCCTAACCCTTTACAAACAGTCGTGGCGATTCTAAACCCAAGTTACGTCCAGAACGGTTGTTCCTCCAGAACAGGCTAGCGGTTTCAACCGGGACGCGGTTTAGGCGACGCGAGTCACTTGTGTATAAAACAGTTCAAGCGTATCTTCAGCTAAGCTCCCGCCACTGTCAACCGCTAAACTACCGATCTGTTTTTTGGTGCCTGGGAACAGATCGATGAAGTTATAGCGCATGGCTTCGTCGCCGTTGGGGTTATAGATCACCAGGGAACCAGTCTTACGGCTATCCATGGCCTTTGAGCTACCGCCAGAGAAGGTGTCGGGGTGACAATCGTTGTACCAGTCGGCCAGCTTTTGGTGATCGGCTTCATTACCGGCCACGTAGGTGAGGGTAATGGTGGAGTTGTACTTCACACCACCAATGGTGGCCTGGGTCTGGGTGATGGCATTTTTGGTGACGCCAATTGCCGCATCACCCCCTGCGACCTCTAGCTCGATCTCAGGTCCGGTACAGGTTTTGACCGACAGTCCGGTGACGCCGTCAATCTCGAAGTAAAACTTTGAATTTGTGCAGTATTGAACCATCGTAATCTTCTCTTAGTCTTCAGCTTTATTCAATGTTGCCTGATCGGTGTCGATATCTTGAGAACCCGTTTTTTCAACAATGTGACTACGTCACACGGTTAAACTTCTCGCAAGTAATCGTGTAGGTCTCTTCGATGTAAGCGTCGGCAGTCACGTCTAAATCCGCACACTTGTATTTAGATGGCCAAGCTTCGGCAAATTCCCATTTTGCAACTTCGTTACCGTCTGTGTCATAGGCTGTAATGCTGCCTTCAACCTTACTCCCGGTCCAGGAGCTTTTACCGCCGTTAGAAGACGGTAGACACTGCTCAAACCACTCATACATTTTCTTGCTGGTGCTGTCTGAGTCGCCGCTGGCAATACAAACGCAATCAACCGTAAACAGTCCTTCAAATCCCGCTGAGTTGACCTGCCAGATGGTTTTCCCACCTTTAGTGGTGCCAACAGCCTGTTGCCCGCCTTGGACTTTAGGGGCATAGTCGGGAATGCTCACGCTCTTAAAAACAGAACTTTCGCCTTCACAAACACCCGCTAGTTCCAGATAGAAACTACTAGGTGCAATAGGCTTCACCATATCAGCCATGATTTAGCTCCTCGCTTTCCTGGTATTTGTCGATGAATAGAAATGGGTTAACTGAATCGCAGGTGCGATCGCACCTGCGATTGTCTTGAGACTGCGAAACCCAAGTTTTCTCAAAATTGAGTCTTGGGTTTCACGCCGCTTAACCTATTGGTTAGGCGCCCACTGGCTAATGCGGAAAATGACAAATTCCGCAGGACGAACGGGGCAGACGCCGACTTCTACATACAGGCGACCCAGCATCATGGTGTCGTGAGTGTTCAGTTCACCATCACACTTGACGTAGAACGCTTCGGATGGGGAACCCCCAAACAGGGCACCATCACGCCATAGACGCTCGAGGAAGTTGCTCACGGTGCGAGTCACACGCGCCCACAGGTCTTGATCGTTAGGCTCGAAGACCACCCACTGGGTGCCAATTTCGATGGACTTCTCAATGTAGCTGAGTAGGCGGCGGACGCTGATGTAGCGCCACTGCACGTTGTCCGGTTCAACTAGGGTACGGGCACCCCAGACCTTCAGACCCCGGTTGTAGTTGGCAAAGTTACGAATACAGTTAATGCCAACGGGGTTGAGCAGTTCCTGCTCACGCATGTTGGTCTCGTAGGCCAGACCGGTAACGCCTCTGGGCGTTTCGTTTGCCGGGGCCTTGAAGACGCCACGGGACTCGTCCGTGCGACACCAGATGCCCATCATGTGACCAGACGGGGGCACCAGCTTGGGACGTCCACCGTTACGGGGGTCAGCCACCTGAATCCAAGGATAGTACGTTGCACCGAACATGGAACGACGGTTGAAGGTGCTCAGCCACTTAGCCACGTCAGCAGGGCGCTGTTTGTTGGGGGCAACGGGCTCTGCCCCTTTGCTGGGCTTAACCGGCGGTGGGTCGATGACGGCCATGCGATAGGCCGGACCGGGGAAAGAGTTTTCGCACATGCTCAGCATCATTTCCATGACGCCATGGACCTGATCGAGGTCAATCAGGCCTTTCTCGTAGGCCAGAATCAGGTCAGGGCAGGCCACCATCGACACTTCGTCGATTTCAAACAGGCCTTGGATACCGGTGCGGTCATCGCGGTTACCCTGCAGGTCACGGTTGAACCGGTCAGGCTCACCCACGTAGGGCGGTGGTGCCACTTCGTAGAAGCCGGTGGACGGACGGCGGGACAGTGGCTGGCCCGATTGGGAGATATCTTCAATCGCAATGAACTCAGAAGCGTCCAGGGCAGCTACCGCGTAGTCGGCAACGGCAGGGGCTGCATCCGGATTCATCGTGAGGTTTTCATACTCTTCGAGGATGTCCTCGCCACTCTTGACAACAACGTTGAAGTACTCACCGTTGTTTAGTGGAGCTTCTGCATCTTCCGGTGCATCATCGGGTAGGGGCTTGGGCTCACTGTCGGTCACCTCGACAACAATTCGACCCGAGCTAGATGGCAGGGCCAAGGTGCCATCTTCAGACGACTTCAGATAAAAAGATAGGGAAGGCTTACCGCTGGATGTAATTAGCTTCGTCGCGTTGTCCTTGGGCTCGGGCTTGGGAGAACCGGGCAACTTAGTGCCAATGCTGACCACCCAGCAGCGACCGCCACCGTTCATAAACCAGCCCTGTACCGCAAACGGTAGGTAGGCACCAAAGTCAGTAAAGCCATCGGAACCGGGCTTACCAAAAAATTCGAGATATTGAGCCCAACTCGTAATCATCATGGGCTCAAACAGTTCCGCATCGCCGCGAACATCTTCACTGAAACCAACGAAGCCTGCCACGCTCATGCTGACGCCCTCAATCGGGCGACTGCCTCGGTCTACTTCTTCAACGTAGACACCCGGTGCAAAGTAATCTAAAGCCATCTAGGCCATCCTCCGTCCAGATTAGTCCTGAATAGTTGTTGTCTGATTTTGTTGTCTAGCGCAATTTATAGCGTTTCTCCTTTGACTTGAGCGTTCTTATCTGGGCAAAAGCCTGATAAAACCGTCAGTCAAGGGAGGCGCAAGCTGCAAGAGATTTAAAACTTGCTACATTGCTTAGTCCGACAGTTATAACTGTCGACACAAAGGTCTTGTGTACGACGGCGGACCACTGGGCTTTAGCATGGGGCACATAAGTGCCAGAAATGTCCTAAGCACAGTGGCAAGCGCTATATTGTCGGCCTGGTGCTAACTAAACCGCGTCCATGTTGAAATCCGTAGCTTTCTCTACAGAAAAGCCCCAGCTCCGGACGTGGCCATAAAGTCGGTCCAATTTAGGACCTAGATTTTTTCTATAAGAAAACATCAGGTTAGAAATTGGACAAAATTTAAGTTCACCAAGGTGGGGACAAACTAGTCTCTTAATTACTGTCTTCCCCAAACGCCCTACTTCCTATCAAGAAAAATCAAACCTTTAATAGATTTCCTTGTCTTGAAAACAGGATAGCCATTACTGACAGTAACGCTCAGCTTCCGCTCCACGAATGGGGTAAACACGTAAGTTAAATGGCTTAACCCTCACTGCGAGGGCTAAACGCTGGATAGGTCACTTTTTGTCTGCTATGCCTGGCTGTAGGTCACTTTTTGTTTATCAATCAATGTTGATTCTGACCGTCAGCCTGGGCACTTATAAATACAGCATTGAAAGTATCGTGTTAGTTCATAGCTTTCTTCTCTTAGGGCTGATGAGTTGTGATGCTGGCCATTTTGAGTGCTGGTC
>JBCBOC010000123.1:0-8081 GCA_039821475.1 Cyanobacteria bacterium J06632_22
GTACTGGGACAGCCATAGCGGGCAATGGTTTCGACGACCATAGCAGCGCAGACGTGATTTTCACCCAGGCCGCCCCACGCCTTGGGGACAAGCAACCCCAGTAGTCCCAGCGATGCCAGTGCCTCAAAGTTTTTGCGTGGATAAATGAGACTGCGGTCAGAGGCGATCGCATTGGGCCGCAGAACTGTCTCACACAGGGTCATCAGCTTTGCCTGGAGCTCTTTCTGAGCGGGCGTCAGCAGCCACAATGGGTCAAAATCTTCACTCAGACGATCAGGAAAAGGGGGCATCGTTAGGGTCATGGGGTTGCAGCAAAGAGATCAGCAGCGAGCAGGGACAGGACTGTTTTAACCGGGGGCGGTTCAACCGTGCTTAAACCGCGATGGCGCTAGACATCGCTAAGGGATCTGGGCAATAGTCGACCAGGTGAGGGCTACGATAGCCGTCCTTACGCCATAGCACCGGGAAGAAACTCTCATCCATGGTCGTATCACCGACCCGCTTGTAGCGACCGTAGATATATCCCGGTTCGTTAACCGGGTGAAACTGGGCACAGGCTGGAATCGTATGCAGGCCAATGCTGTGGAAGGTGCCTTCGGTGCGGGTGGTCTGACAAAGACCGTGCCAAGTGCGGCCATGGTGAAAGGCGCAGCCCCCGGCGGGCACTTCCACCACCACCAGTTCTGGTTCACTCACGCCCGCATTCTCGGCGGCTTGGAGCATGGCCCAGCGATAGTCTTTCTTGGGCGCATGAAATTCTCCCTCAACATCCACTAGGGGCCATTTGTGAGACCCTTTGACATACACCAGCGTGCCGTCGGCTGCGGTGGCATCGTCCAGCGCAATCCAACAGGTCATCATCTCGGCGGGGGATAGGTAGTCAATGTAGGCCCCATCCTGGTGCATGGCCACTGGCTTGGCTTGGGGTGGCTTCATCCACATACTGTCTTGCCCAATGCGGGCCCCGTCCCAACCCGCCAGCGTCGCAGTCAGGCGACCGATTTCTGACGAGAGAACCAAACTGGCTATGGTGCGATCGCACTTCCAGGCATTACACATTTCCCGGGTAATGTCCGGTAGGCTCAGCCCAGGCCGCCAGTACCACTCATCCGGGTAAAGACCGGTTTCAAACTCGCCATGAAACAGCGGATCTAAGCGATGGATCAGCTGGCGGGCAAAATCTTCGGGTAAAAAATTCTCTAAAATGAGAAACCCGTCGGACTGAAACTGGTCCAGCTGTTGCTGGGAAAGCTGCACAGGTTGGTAGACCATCTGGTGTATCTGATCGACTGGAAGGCTTGAGCGTTTGGTTTGGCGCTGGGCTTTAAGAACTGTTGGCCTGGCAACACACCACTAGGAAACATCGCCAAGGAAATCCCTGAGAAAGAACAATTTCACCGTCAACACCATTCGCCAGTAGTTGACCAGTAGTTTTACCGTCAATAAAACAATTTACTGTCAACAAGTGTCCTGTTAACAAGACGGTGTTGACAAAATCCACTTGCGCCCTTTCTACTTGTCATAATAAGTTCTCAAGCAGAGGAAGGAGTATCCCTCGTTACTGTTTATGGAATCTCAAGAATTATTAATGGCCCCCATGACCGTAGAAGAAGGATGTCTCAATATCGTTACCAGCGACTTTGACGCTCGCCCCATGAGCTACCTCACTCCAGATGGAGAACGCATGGGGTATGAGCCGGAACTGGCCCGAGCCGTGTGTCAGGCCATGGGGCTAACACCGGTATGGCACAACCTGCCCATGGCTGAGTTTTATCGGGCGGTGCAGTCAGGAGACTATGACTGTGTGTGGTTTAACCAGGCTATTACCCCGGAGCGCCAACAGTGGGTCAGCTTTACCGAGCCCTATGGGTTGTTTGACGAAGCTGTTTTGGTGAGGGCCGAGAGTCCGGTTGCCGCACCCGCAGATCTGGCCGGGAAGCGCGTGGGTGGGCTGGCCGACAGCACCAATATTGCCCTGGTCAAGGATTTTCCCGAGGCCACGGCGGTGCCCTACCCTGGGAGTGACAAGGTCCTGCCGGAAATGTTGGCAGCGTTGCGGGCGGGAGAGATTGATGCCCTGATTGACGATGAGCTGGTGCTCCTGGTCGCGGCGGCAGAGGATCGTCGTCTTAAGTTTGCCTTTAGCTTGCCCACACGCGTGCCCTTTGCGATTGGTGTCAACTCGTCTCAAACAGTCCTGTTAGAGAAACTTCAGGAAACGCTAACGGCACTTAAAGCCGATGGCACCATGGCCGCCCTGTGGGGCCACTGGATTCCCTGGAAGCCCTTTCCGTTCTAGACCGGATTCAGAACCCTTTAGGCACCTAAAGGCACCTTTAAAAATCAACAACCCGTAGCCCTTGCTACAAACTTGTTATGACAGGTTAGCTTAACTGTAAACAACAATACAGAGTGGGAGACTGGAGTAGTGACTGGAGTTCTGACACAGCCGCAAACGCCCCTGGCCGAGGCCACCCGGACGGATCTAGAGGCCTATGTTAGCGCCGATGGGCGGGCTGACCGCGTCCGCCAAGTGCGCGCCAAAATCGACGAACTGGGCGTGCAGTACATCTACTATCAGTTCATCTCCATTACTGGAAAAATCACCGGTAAAGGTGTTCCCGCAGATCACTGGGAAAGTATTGCAGAAAAAGGTATTCAGCTGGTCTATGGGGCAACGGTTAATCTCGCTATCGACCGTACTCAGAACTATTTGGGTTATGGTCCTGAATCTGCCGAGTTGGTCGCTATTCCCGATCCCGAAACCTTCTGTCAGCTGCCGTGGGACCCGCGCGTTGCGCGAGTTTACTGCGTTTGCTTCCGCAACCGAGAAGAGGAGGAAGACCCTGGTGCATTCCTGACCGCGGACTGCCGGGGCAACCTCATGCGGATTCATGCTGCGTTTCAGCAGAAGCATGGTTTACAGCTGCGTCACGGTTGCGAACCCGAAATGATGTGGCTCAAAAAAGGCCCAGACGGCAAGCCCATGGGCGGAGCCACCAAGCCTAACTGTTATCATATCGACCAGTTTGAAGAACTGCGTCCGGTCTTTCTCCGGGTGATCGAGTACAGCCGCGCCATGGGCCTAGATATGATCCAAGGCGATCACGAAGATGCCCCTGGTCAGCTCGAACTCAACTTTATGTTCGACGATGCGTTGCGGACCTGCGATCGCCTGACCACTTACCGGCAAATTTGTGCCCAGGTGGGTCGGGAGTTTAATCTGATCGCCTGCTTTATGTCCAAGCCGTTCTTAGGGGTGTCTGCCTCCGGCTGTCACCATAATCTCTCCCTCTGGCGCGGTGGTGAGGAAACGGTCAAAACCTTCGATCTCGATACCCTGCCAGGCATGGTGGGCAACTACACCTACCACCAGGGAGGTGAGAATACCTTTATGCCAGAAGCGGGCAAATCCAGGCGCATTCCCGGCCCCGTTGGGCTTAACTGCATCGGCGGTGTGATTGCCCACCTGGGCGCACTCACCGCCATTGGTTGTTCTACCGTTAACTCCTACCGCCGTCTCTGGGATGCGGGCTTCTGGGCGCCGGTTTATTCCGATTGGGGTTACCAAAATCGGACCTGTGGCCTCCGCGTGTCTGCGCCTGGCCGGTTTGAGTTCCGTGCCGTTGATTCGATGGTGAACCCCTATCTCATGGCTGCTGCCATGCTGCAAGCCTTTGACGACGGTATTAGTAACAACCTTGACCCCGGTGAACCCGAGCAGCGCAACATTTATGAAGCAATGGAAGAGGGCAAGCAGGTGAAGAAACTGCCGATGTCCCTAGGGGACGCCCTGGAACGACTGGGAGAGGACGAGGTGATCAAATCGGCTTTGCCTGGCGAGATGTATCGCCTCTTTGATGAGTACAAGCGCGACGAATGGATTCGCTTTTTGGCGACCACCAGCGATTGGGATGTAGAGAATTACCTGCACTGTTTACCCTAATGAGGTCTTGGCGATGACCGTTGTAGGGACCGTTGAAAGCGTTTGGCGCTATCCCGTAAAAAGCATGCGAGGAGAACAGATTCCGGAGGCTTTTGTCGCTTTTGCCGGGGTCATGGGTGATCGGGTTTATAGCTTTGTCAGAGACGGTGGTAACCCCGGATTTCCATGGCATACTGCCCGTGAACAGGCCGCTCTGTTGCTTTACGAACCCCGCTACAAAAACCACGACGCCACGCTTAAGCCGCCGCATTTGGATGATGCCCAAGCCTTAGCGCCTGGTATTAACCCCCTTTATCCAGACGCTGACCAATTTTCTGTTGAGGTGAAAACGCCTAGCGGTGAAGTTTTTGGCGTTGACGAGAATGCTTTCTTAGAACATCTCAAAGCGGTGACTCAGGATCCTTCGCTGACGCTAAAGTTTACTCAAAGAAGCCAATATGACTGTCGCCCGCTGGCGTTGTTTTCGCTCCAATGTGCCAACATGCTAGCGACAGAGTTAGATACAGAGATCGACAAACGACGCTTTCGTGCCAACTTGTACATTAATTGGTCCAATGATACGGCCACTGACACGCCCTACGAGGTGGAGCTCATTGGAAAGCGCTTAAAGATTGGCGACCAGCTAGAAATTAGCATTCTAGAGCGTGATCCGCGCTGCAAAATGATTACCCTCGACCCAGATACCGCAGACGCTAACCCCGATATTATTAAACATGTTTCGAGCACCCACAACGGCTACGCAGGCGTCTACGGGGCTGTTCTGGTTGAAGGTATAGTGAAAGCGGGTGACCCGATAAAAGTTGAACTCTAGGAAATAACTATTATGAGCGCACTCGGTGGCCTCAACAAAACCCCTAACGGCGTTGTTCTTGGCATGGTTCAGCTCCAGCTCCCCAACGTCGTCACCCCCGACGACCTCGCCGCCCAAACCCAACGCATTTGCGAGATGGTGGCCAAAGCCCGTCGCAATATGCCCACCATGGATCTGGTGGTTTTCCCCGAATATTCACTCCATGGCCTGTCGATGGACACGAATCCCGACATTATGTGTCGTCTCGACGGACCAGAAGTTGCGGCCTTTCGTCAGGCCTGTGTCGACAACAGCATTTGGGGCTGTTTCTCGATTATGGAGTACAACCCCGACGGTAACCCTTACAATAGCGGCCTGATTATCGATGACCAGGGCGAGCTGAAACTTTACTATCGTAAGCTCCATCCGTGGGTTCCCGTGGAGCCTTGGGAGCCCGGCAATATTGGCATCCCAGTCTGTGATGGCCCCAACGGTAGCAAAATTGCCCTGATTATCTGCCACGATGGCATGTTCCCCGAGATGGCGAGGGAATGTGCCTATAAGGGGGCAGAGATTATGATTCGCACGGCGGGCTACACTGCTCCGATTCGCAACAGCTGGCGCGTTACCAACAAAGCCAATGCCTTTTGCAACCTGATGGTGACGGCCTCGGTGTGCATGTGTGGCAGTGACGGCACCTTTGACTCGATGGGTGAAGGGATGATCGTGAACTTTGATGGTGAGCCCTTGGTGATGGGCAGTCATCGCCCGGATGAAATTATTACCGCAGAGGTGCGACCTGACCTGGTCCGCGAGGCGCGCCAGTACTGGTCGGTGGAGAACAACATTTACCAGTTTGGCCACCGGGGCTATGTCGCGGTGAAGGGGGGCGCCCAGGACTGTCCGTACACCTACATGAAAGATATGGTGGACGGTAACTATCGGCTGCCCTGGGAGGACGAGGTAGTCTACACCGATGGCACGTCCTGTGGGTTTGATGCGCCCACGCGGGATTATCAGGGCGAGGAGCTGCCGGCTGTTTCAGCCAGTGTGACAGAAGGATAGTGGCAGGCAACCTGATGATCTGACTGGAGCGGTTGAAGCGTCGGCATCACCTGCTGGCATTGGGCCTCTCCTTTGGGACATCTGCCGTAGAGACGGCAGATGTGTGGGGACGGATTGATGGGGCTGCGGGGTTCTCCTGTCAGGGGAATACGGTGAGGCCTGGCTTCAAAGGAGGGAATGGCTGAGATCAAAGCTTGGGTATAGGGATGGGCCGGGTGGTTGAAGACGGCTTCGGTGGGACCGGTTTCGACCAGCTTACCCAGGTACATGACCAGGATGCGATCGCACAGTAGCCGCACCACGTTTAAATCGTGGGACACGAATAGATAGCTCATTTTGAGCTGTTGTCTTAGGTCTGCCAGCAGGTGCAGGATAACGGCTTGCACCGAGACATCCAGCGCGGACGTTGGCTCATCGAGAATCAGCAGCTTAGGCTTTAGCGCAATGGCGCGAGCAATGCCAACGCGAGCTTTTTGTCCGCCCGAAAGCTGGTGCGGAAAACGGCTCAGTAGCTCTGCCGGAAGGCCCACCTGCTGGGCCAGTTCTGCCGCACGTTGGGAAAGATTTTGAGGATGACCAGACCCTAGACGACGAATCGGCTCGACGATGGTGTCGAAGGCGGTGAAGCGAGGGTTAAGGCTATCGGTTGGGTCCTGAAAGACCATTTGCAGCTCGGCCCTATGGGGGCTCTGGGCAAACTGACTCACGGGAATGGTGGCAATGTCGCTGCCCGTAAAGGTGATGGTGCCGCTGGTGGGTTCCAGCAGGCGAGCCAGCAGTCGTATCAGGGTGGACTTGCCACAGCCGGACTCTCCTACCAGGCCCACGCTTTCTCCTGGGTAAATATCCAGGTTAATGCCATCAACCGCATGCAGCTGGCCCGAGCGGGACCAGCCGCTGCGCATCGGAAAATGTTTGGTCAGGGCAGTGGTAGACAGGAGAGGGGCTTTACTCATGATTCCAACGGATGCCAGCAGTAGACATGGTGGTTAGCGGTAATTTCTTCACTGGGTAAAGGGTGTTGGTGGCAGGGATCGGTGGCGCGATCGCAACGGCTGACAAAGCGGCAGGGGGGCAGGTTGGTGCGGCGCAGGTCAGGCAACGAGCCCGGGATAGGAATGAGGTCGTCGAAGCTTTTGTGGGGTTCTGGGGTGGCGGCGATGAGTTTGGCGGTGTAAGGGTGCTGGGGTTGGAGGAAGAGATTGTGGGTGGGGGCGCTCTCGACAATGTGGCCGGCGTGCATGACGAGAATGCGATCGCAATATTCTGAGGCTAAGGCGAGGTCGTGGGTGATCACCATAGTCGCCATTTGTTGTTCGATGGCCAGGTCTTTGAGTAGGGTCATTACCGTGGCTTGGGTGGTGACGTCGAGCCCCGTGGTGGGTTCATCGGCAATTAACAGTTGGGGGGAGCAGGCCAAGGCCAGGGCAATCATAATTCGCTGGCAGAGGCCGCCGGAGAGTTCGTAGGGGTAGGCGTCGTAGCGTTGTTGGGGGTCGGGGATGCGGACGGTGGCGAGGAGGTCTATGGCCCGGTTTTTTAGGTAGCTTCGGGGGAGGTCGGAGTGACAGCGGAGGACGTCTACGAGCTGTTTGCCGACTTTGCGGATGGGGTTGAGGGCCACGCGCGGGTTTTGGAAGATCATGGACAGGTCTTTGCCGCGGAGCTGTCGCAGTTTCTTTTCGGGCAGGGTGAGGAGGTTGTAGGTGTCGTTGCCTTGGGTCCAGAGGACTTCGCCTTGGGGGATGTGGCCAGCGCGGTCGAGGATGCGGAGGATGGCGAGGGCAAGGACGGATTTGCCGGAGCCGCTTTCGCCAACGATGCCGATGGTTTCGCCTTTGTTGATGTGGAAGGTGATGTTTTCTAGGGCTTTGACGGTGCCGGTGCGGGTGCGGAATTCGACCGCAATGTTGCGGACAGATAATAGAGCGGTTTTTTGGGAGGTTAGGGTGACCATGATGAGTTGGTGGCGAGAGTGTTAATTACAAGCTCCTTTAAGTGAGAGATTCTGCGCGGGGGTCCCTTCGAGTTTCCCTTCCGGAGGCGAGAGGTTATCAACTCGCCCCACTGGGGTTTCCCCTGACTCAGGGAGGCACACCTCCCTAAGAACCCTCCAAAGGGTTTGTCCCGTTAAGTTTTGGGTTTGGGGTGGTCGGCTGGGTGGATTTCATTTTCCTGGCTTGGGTTGGGTGTTGGAGAGAGTAGGTGTTTAGTTGAGGGCCAGAAAAATGAAAAAGGATAGGGTATCGCCCCGCTGTTTAATACCTTTGGGCTAAATCA
>JBCBOC010000535.1:0-3582 GCA_039821475.1 Cyanobacteria bacterium J06632_22
ATTTCCTTCCAGGGTTAACCCAGCGCACCGTGTTGGGCCAAGCGGCTTAGGACAGTTCTGGCTATGAAACCCTTGGTATGGTCGCCAAGTGGCCCGCAACCGTGCACAAACGGTTGTGGCGGTTGCTATAAATCAGTCCTTTGACATGCTGAGCCTGTCGGTACGCAAAGCCATGCCTGGAAGGCTTGAGCATCTCAACAAAAGCGCCCAGTACACCCAGTCATCTCTCGCTCCCCCCCGTAGCACCGAAGGAGCCACCCGCACGAACGGAATCATCGGCTGTCAAATCATTGCGGCCACCGACTTACGCGCTCACTAGGGATAGCGCAACCTGCTGCATCTTCTTAAAGATGTTGTAGAACCCATTGGCTCTCGAAGGTGTCAGGCTCACATCCAACTGGGTTTCCTGAATAAAATCAGGCTGTAGCGCCGCAATATCTTCGGGTGCTGTACCGTTAAGCCCAGTAATCAGTAGCGCTAGCAACCCTTTGGTAATTTGGGCATCGGAGTCGCCGTGATACTCAACAGCACCATCTTTTAGATCGGCGGTGATGTATACCTGACTGACGCAGCCCTGCACCTTATTTTCAGGCGTTTTATCTGCGTCGGGAAACGTCTCTAGCTTTTTGGCGTACCACAACAACTGTTCGTAGCGCCGCTTTGGATCTTGGATGCGCTCGAAACGTTTGACAATTTTATCGAGGGCAGCCGGACGGGCTACCGAGTCGGCAGACATACTGGTTCTAAACAATGAAGTTCATATATTTTAGAGCGTTTTGCTGCTAACGGGGCGCTTGGGCCGGCAACGTTTGATGGACCGCTAATCTCCGTTGCTTTCTTTGCTAACGACGAAGCGCTGGGCAACGGTTTCTGGCTGAATCGCCGACAACACGACATGACCAGAATCGGTAATCATGACTGCGCGGGTGCGACGACCATAGGTGGCATCTACCAGTTGGCCGCGCTCACGAGCATCCGTAATGACCCGCTTAATCGGTGCAGACTCGGGACTGACGATCGCAACGACTCGATTGGCTGAGACAATATTGCCGAATCCGATGTTTATCAGCTTGATGTCCATATAAGTAGAGATAGTAGCTATCGATGAGGTGAGATAGGGGACGGTTGAGCTATGTTAAGGAGCTGACGTCTTGGCAGACAGATATCGCAAGTGGGAAGGCCCGCGGAGTGAACTAACCAGAGTGGACTAACCGGAGCGAACGACGACGTTGGGTAAGGTCAATATTAGCGAAAAGCTTGCGTCCTTTCGGCTAATTTGTGACTTTTGTCCTACTTTCCTTGTTTTAACGGCTCACGTTCATCTTATTCGAAACTTTAAGCGGTAACTATGCGTTTTAAGTGTGGCATCGATTGATTTTGACCAACTTTTTAGGCAAATCCATAGATTTTTGAGGAGTGTCCGTGCAGCCGGTTGATTTCACAACATTAGTGGCAGTCTGTAGTGAACTGCGATCGCACTACCTCCCGGCCCGCTGTGAGCAGGTTGTCCAACGCGATCGCTACACCATTTGCATGGCCCTGCGCACGCTCCAGGGACGGCACTGGCTCACCCTGTCCTGGCATCCCCAGGCAGCCCGGCTCCACATTGGCAGTGCGCCTCCCAAAGGGCCAGACACCTTCACCTTTAGTCAACAGCTCAAGCACCAGCTCAACGGTCTGGCCCTGACGCAAATTAATCTGCTGTCTCCCTGGGAGCGCGCCCTGGATTTACAATTTGCGCCCCGCCCCGGTGAAGCCGCCCAACATCACCTCTACATCGAAATTATGGGCAAATACAGCAACCTGCTGCTAACCCATGCCGACCAGACCATCATCACCGCCGCCCATCAAGTCAGCGAAAGCCAATCTAGCCTCAGGCCAATTCGCACGGGCGATCGCTATGAGCATCCCCCCGCCTTAACGGGACCTGTCCCCAACTTAAAAGAGTCCTACGCAACTTGGCATGACCGCATCAGTTTGATCCCTGGCAAGCTCCGCAAAATGATGATCCAGTCCTACAGTGGCCTGAGCTCGGCCCTGGTGAGACAGCTGTGTACGGCGGTAAGCCTAGAGGCCGAGACCCACACCGATCGATTGAGTGATGACGACTGGACAAACCTGTTTGAACAGTGGCAAATCTGGTTAACTCGACTACAAAGCGAGGACTTTGAGCCGGGTTGGTGTGAGCAGGGCTATACCGTCTTGGGCTGGGGCGTCTCTACACCCACAACAGATACCCAAACGCTGCTGGACCAGTACTATCAGCAGCAACTCGATCAGCAGGTTTTCAAGCAGCTCCACCACCAGCTCAGTCAAAAACTCAAGACCCTGCTGCGTAAATTGCGTCATAAGGCCAACGACTTCGAACAGCGCCTCCGCCAATCAGACCAAGCCGATACCTACCGACAGCAGGCCGATCTCCTGATGGCCCATCCCCATGCATGGACACCCGGCCTCACTCAACTTAACCTCAGTGATTTTGAAACGGGTGCCCCCGTTACCATTCCTCTGGACCCCGACAAAACCGGCATCCAAAACGCCCAACGCCTTTACAAACGCCACCAAAAGCAGAAGCGGGCCCGCGATGCGATTCTGCCCCTACTCGCTACCGTCAATGAAGAGCTGGACTATTTAGAGCAGGTGGATGCCGCCCTTCAGCAGAGTCCAACCTATACCCAGCCCACTGACCTAGAGGCGTTAGAAGGCATCCGCAACGAACTCATCGAGCAGAACTATCTCGACATTCCCTACATCCAGGAGAAAAAATCCAAAACCCCGCAATTTCGTCAGTTCGCCAGCCCCGATGGGCACGAACTGCTAGTAGGCCGCAATAACAATCAAAACGATACCCTGACCAGCAAAGTTGCCACCGACTACGATCTCTGGCTCCACACCCAAGAGATTCCGGGTAGCCATGTGCTGTTGCGGCTCAACGCTGGAGAGGTGGCCAGCGACGCTGACCTGGCCTTCGCCGCCGATATCGCCGCCTACTTTAGCCGAGCTCGCCAATCCGAACAGGTGCCCGTGGTCTACACCCACCCTAAGCATGTATATAAACCCAAAGGGGCCCGCCCAGGCATGGTTATTTACACCCATGAACGGGTGCTCTGGGGACAGCCCCAGCGGGCTAAATCGAGACTCGAAGAGACCGCAAAATCAGACTGAGCTATGGCAGCCGAAGGGGCTCCAGAATAAAGACTGTCAGCGCGATAAACTTTGGCAACTTGACGAACGCAATTCACGAGTGCCGCAACAGGCCTAAGCAGAGGTCAGTGCGTCGTGATGAGCGCCCCTCAGGAAACGGAATGATCAAGGTCCAGCTATTCAGGCTCAGCCAACTGAACAAAGGCAGCCTCGACCCATTCCTTCGCCTTCTCATCTAGGCGAATCCAGTCCACATCATTAATATCTTCGTCGATCAGCGACCGGTCCACCGTAATCGGCATCGCCTCATCCTGAGACACTCGGCAAACGCCGTAGCACAGCGCCCACACATCAATCTGTCGCTGTTCGTCGCCCTTTTCCAAACACAGTGTATAGGTATGCTTCGGCTGCGGTAACTGGTCGAGCGCTTGCTGCAAG